>JAEULV010000122.1 GCA_016793065.1 Hyphomicrobiaceae bacterium | reverse complement strand
GGCGGCGCGGCGATTTCGGCGGTGTTCACCAACGGCGTCTGGTTCGTCACCGATACGTTCGGCGATCTCGATGCGCTGGTCGGCGTCGAGAACCTGACCGGCACCGGGCTCAACGACGCGGTCTCGGGTACGGACGACGACAATGTCCTCAACGGCCTTGGCGGCGCCGACACGCTCGACGGCTGGCTGGGCGACGACACGCTGTTCGGCGACCTGGGCGCCGATACGCTGATGGGCTTCAACGGCGACGACGTGCTGTTCGGCGGTCAGGGCACCGACGATCTGCGCGGCGAGGACGGCGACGACATCCTGATCGGCGGCAGCGAAGCCGACATCCTCAATGGCGGCAACGGCAGCGACAGCGCCTCGTGGGAAGGTTCGACGCTTTCCGTGACGGTGACGCTCGCCGGCGGCAGCGGCACGGGAGCCGGCGGCGATGCGCAGGGCGACGTGCTGTCCGGCATCGAGAACCTGATCGGCGGCAATGGCAACGACCTGCTCACCGGCGACGTCTTCGCCAATGTGTTGCAGGGCAATGGCGGCATCGACACGCTGACCGGCGGCCTGGGCGATGACGTCTACATCGTCGAGACCGGCGACGTGCTGGTCGAACAGGTCGGCGGCGGCCGCGATGAAGTGCGCAGCCTGCAGTCGATCACGCTGATCGACAATTTCGAGATTGCCACGCTCCTCGGCAACGCTTCGGTCAACCTCACGGGCAATGGCCTGGCGAACGTGCTGAACGGCAATGACGGCGCCAATTCGCTCAATGGCGGGATCGGTCATGACACGATCCTCGGCGGCGAAGGAGACGACACCATCGTCGGCGGCGCCGGCAACGACTCGATGCAGGGCCAGGGCGGCATCGACACGCTGTCCTATGCCGGCTCGGTCGTGGCGGTTTCGATCAATCTCGGCTCGGGTTCCGTCGGCGGCGATGCGCTGGGTGATGTGTTCAGCGGCTTCGAGAACCTGACCGGCGGTGCGGCCGCCGACCGGTTGTTCGGCTCGACGATCGCCAATGTCATCGCCGGCGGCGAGGGCGGCGATTCCATCGTCTCCGGGTCCGGCAACGACACTCTGTTCGGCGATGGCGGCAACGACACCATCTCCGGCGGCAACGACAACGACACCATCGAGGGCGGCGCCGGCGCCGACAGCATGGACGGCGGCACCGGCGAGGATACGCTCTCCTATGCGGCGTCGGTGCTGAGCGTCACCGCCAATCTCACCAGCAACGCGGTCACCGGCGGCGACGCCAGCGGCGACACCATCGTCGGCTTCGAGCATCTGACCGGCGGTCAGAGCCACGACCGGTTGATCGGCTCGAGCCTTGCCAACACGCTGAGCGGGTTGGGCGGCAACGACTCGATGAGCGGCGGGTCGGGCAATGACGTGCTGTTCGGCGGCATCGGCATCGACACGCTCAACGGCGGCAATGACAGCGACACGCTCCACGGCGGCGACGACGGCGATACGCTCTCGGGCGATGCCGGCGACGACACGCTGCGCGGCGAGAGCGGCGACGACACCATCACCGGCGGCGCCGGCAATGACAGCATGGACGGCGGCAGCGATGTCGACACGCTGTCCTATTCGAGCTCGACGGTCGCGGTGTCGGTCAATCTCGGCTCGGGAACGGTCGGCGGCGATGCTCTTGGCGACATTTTCGTCAACTTCGAGAACCTGATCGGTGGTTCGGCCAACGACCGGCTGTTCGGTAGCATCAACGCCAACAGCATCAACGGCGGTGGCGGGGTCGATTCCATCGTCGGCGGCTCGGGCAACGACACTCTGATCGGCGAGTTCGGCAACGACACGATGGCGGGCGGCAACGACAGCGATACGCTGGAGGGCGGCGCCGGCGCCGACAGCATGGATGGCGGGCTCGGGACCGACACGCTGTCCTATGTCACCTCGACGGTCGGCGTCGTCATCAACCTGGCGCTCAATACCGCGTCGGGGGGCGACGCCACCGGCGACACGATCGTCGGCTTCGAGAACGTCACCGGCGGGCTTGGCGGCGATCTCCTGACCGGCACGACACTCGCCAATGTGCTCGACGGGCAGGGCGGGGCGGACACGCTCTCGGGCGGCGACGGCGACGACACGCTGATCGGCGGCGCCGCCGGCGACAGTCTCGATGGCGGGCTCGGCATCGACACGCTGTCCTACATCACGGCGGCGGCGACCGGCGTGTCGGTCAATCTCGGCTCGGGCGCGGCGTCGCTCGGCGACGCGGCCGGCGACATCATCACCGGCTTCGAGAACCTCACCGGCAGCAATTTCGGCGACCGGCTGCTCGGCAGCACCGTTGCCAACCGCATCGATGGCGCCGACGGCGCCGACACGATCCTCGGCGGCTCGGGTAACGACACGCTGAATGGCGGCGCCGGCATCGACACCATCCAGGGCGGCAACGACAACGACGTCATCGACGGCGGCGCCGATGCCGACAGCCTGGCGGGCGAAGCCGGCAACGACACCCTGCTCGGCGGGTTCGGCAACGATACGCTGAACGGCGGCTCCGGCGGCGACAGCCTGAACGGTGGCGACGATGTCGACACGGTCACCTATGCCGCCTCGACGCTGGCGATCACCATCAATCTCGGCACCGGCTCGGCGTTGGGCGGCGATGCCGCCGGCGACGTGCTGACCGCGATCGAGAATGCCATCGGCTCGGGCTTCAACGACCGCATGCTCGGTTCGATCGCGGCGAACTCCATCGATGGCGGCGCCGGCAACGACTCGCTCGTCGGCGGGTCGGGCAACGATCTCCTGATCGGCGGGACGGGGCTCGACACCATCGCCGGCGGTAATGACAGCGACACGATCATCGGCGGCGCCAGCGGCGACAGCATGGACGGCGGCACCGGAGGCGATACGCTGTCCTATGTCGGATCGGCGGGATCGGTGACCGTCAATCTCGCCACCAATACCGTGACCGGCGGCGACGGGACGGGCGACATCATCGTCAATTTCGAGCATGTCACCGGCGGCAATGGCGGCGACCTGCTGACCGGCTCGGCGGTGGCCAACACGCTCGACGGCCGCGGCGGCAATGACTCGCTGACGGGTGGCGGCGATGCCGATGCCTTCGTCTTCGCCGTCGGCTATGGCACCGACACGATCACCGACTTCGCCAATGACGTCGACACGATCGTCCTCGACGACGCGCTGTGGGGCAACGGCGCGCTGACGACGGCGCAGGTCGTCACGACCCATGGCACGCAGGTCGGCGCCAACGTGCAACTGACCTTCGGCGTCGGCACCGTGCTGGTGATCAACAACACCACGCTGGCCGTTCTCGCCGATGATTTGACGATCTTCTGACGTCGCGTATCGGCGAGATCAATTGCCAACCTATGTTCGCTCCCGAATGGTCTGAACGGCTATTTCGGGAGCGGATATATTATTTTTCTCTAAATTACAGTCTTCACGGCAGCTTGCCTTCGCTGATATCCGCCATTCCGCCGGGTCTGATCGAGGCAAGGCGCAATCACCTTGCCTGAACCAATTTAGCTGTGATAATTAACGAGTCATTACCTTTTCTAAATGGACATTGATCATGACAGCGTTTTGCACCCTCGCGGCCCGTCTGCTGACCCGATTTGCCGACCGTGCCGACGCGGATGACCTGTTGGCGGAAGTGTTCGGCCATGGCCGCGACCGCGCTGTTGCCGGTGCGCGGCTGGCGGAGATGGCCGCGGGCGACATGCGCTGGTGGCCGGCGGTGCGCTTCGTGCCGGATGCGGTGCTGAATCCGGGCGCGCATGGGGCGGCGGCGGGGACGTGCCTTGGTGCCTTCGCCCGCGATCACCGGGTGATCTATCTTGCCCGGTCGCTGGCCGCGCCGGGGGGTGAGCGGCGGGCGGCGGCGGTGCTGATCGAGGAACTCGGCCACGCGCTCGATGCCGATCTCAATGGCGACGAGACGCCCGGCGACGAGGGGGCGCTGTTTGCCCGCCTGGTGCTGGGGCTTGCGACCGATGCCGCCACCCGGGCGGCGCTGCGCGAGGAGAACGACCATGCGGTGATCCGCATCGATGGCGCCGCGGTGGCGGTCGAATGCGGCGTCTTTACCCAGGATCAGATCGATCAGCTCGAAGCCGGCGTCGACACGGCGCTGGCGCAGTTCGAGAATGCGCTCAGGGTCCAGGTGCTGGCCGAGCGCATCCCGATCATCGGCGATGAACTGGCGACCGCCTTCGACAATGGCGCGGCGGCGCTGCGGCAGTTGCAGACGCTGAAGACGACGATCGTCAACGCGCTCTCGACCCTCAACAATGCCGCCGACTATGCCGACACGCTGGTGCAGTCGACCCTCGATACGGCGCTGGCCAATGCCGGCTTCTCGACCGGGTTCCTGCAGGCGGCGGTGAATGGCGGCTCGGTGACGATCGACATCGATACGTCGCGCTCGGGCACGTTCACCCAGGCGCTGGAGACCGATCTCGGCTTCGGCAATCTCGGGCTGGCGGTGCAGGGCCAGCTTGGCGCGACGGCGGGATTTACGCTCGACCTGCAGGTCGGCGTCGACGGGTCAGGCTTCTTCCTGGCCTCGAACCAGTCATTGCAGGAGTTGACCGTCAATCTCAACGCGGCGGTGACGAGCTTCACGGCGGATGCGCATCTCGGCTTCCTGAACTTCAACGCGACCGATGCCGGCACCGCGATCAATGGTAGCTTCACCGTCAACCTGACCGACGCCGATGGGTTGATCCGACTGGCGGATCTGTCGAACGACTTCGTCGACGCGACCTTCACCGGCAATGCCGACCTGCGGCTCGAACTGGTCGCCGACATGGGGACGGCGGCGCTGCCGAGCCTGTCGGCCGATCTCGTCGGCGACTGGGATTTCACCGCCTCGACCGTCAATCCCGGCGACACCAACGCCAGCTTCGGTTCGATGCCGAGCATCGGCTTCCAGAATGTCGAACTTGATTTCGGCACATTCGTCGAGGATTTCGTCCGCCCCGTGCTGAACCAGATCGCCCCGGTGCTGGGCCCGATCAATCAGGCGCTGGCGATCCTCAACACCGACCTGACCTTCCTGAAGGTGATCCCCGGCTGGGAAACGCTGCTCGATGTGGCGGGCGGCACCGGTCCCGGCGGGGTCGATGCCGGCGACGGCGAGATCACCCTGCTCGACATTGCCAAGCTCGCCACTGGCCAAAACATGCAGCCGGTGCTGCAGACGCTCGATCTGGTGGAGCGGGTGGTCGACTGGGCCGAATTCTTCACCGGCCAGAGCTTTTCCTCGGCGGGCTATCAGCTCGGATCGTTCCAGATCCTGTCGGATATCCGCGACGGCGCCTTCGCGCTCGCCAATGCCACGCCGACCATCACCTCGGCGGCGCAGGATCTCACCGCCTTCCTCGGCACGCTCACCGGCGGGGGCTATTCGGCTCCGGTCTCCGGCGGCCAGACCGGGCAGCAGGTGCTGTCCGACATGCTGACGGGCAGCGCCTTCTCGTTCCCGATCATCGAGAATCCGCTCGAGGCGTTCCGCCTGCTGCTCGGCGGCCAGGCCTCGCTGTTCAATTTCGACCTGCCTGATTTCTCGCTGAGCTATGGCGGCACCATCGACCAGAACGGCAATCCGAGCGGGCCGTTGCAGTCGTTCTTCTTCCAGCCGCTGCTGTTCCCGCTGCTGTCGGCGGACATTTCCGGCGCCTTCAATATCGGCACCAACATCACCTTCGGCTACGACACGCGCGGCCTCCAGCAGTTCGTCGCGTCGGGCTACACCGATTTTGCCGCGATCTTCAACGGCTTCCACATTGTCGACGACGTCGGCGGCATCGACATTCCCGAAGTGGTGTTCCAGGCGGTGATCGAGGTGGCGCTGATCGCCGGCATGCCGGGCTTTGCCATCGGCGGCGGCGGCAACATCACCGGCCAGGTGTTCTTCAACCTCAATGACGAGCTGAACGGCAGCGCCGATGACGGGCGCGTCTATGTTGACGAGTTCGCCACGGCGATCGTCTCCAATCCGCTGTCGGTCTTCGATGCCACCGGCATCATCACCGCCGGATTCCGCGCCTATGTCACCTCCACCTTCGGCACGGTGTGGCAGTACAGCTCGCCGCGCATCGTGCTCGGCGGCATGTCCTATACCGCCCCCGATACCGGCGCGCCGCCGCCCGGGCTCGCCGATCTGATCGGCTCGACGCTGACGCTGAATATCGGCCCGCGCGCCGGCGAGCGCGACATTGCCGATGTCAGCGACGGCGATGATGCCGTGGTGATTACCCAGACCGGCGGCCAGATCGTCATCGACGCCTTCGAGGTGACGGAAGGCTTCGCTCTACCGGGCAACATCTACGCCGATGGCGGCGCCGGCAATGACGAGATCGTCGTCGCGGACAGCGTGATGACGGCGGTGACGCTGGTCGGCGGCGCGGGCGGGGACGCGCTCTATGGCGGCAGCGGCAATGATTCGCTCTCCGGCGGCGCCGAGGTCGACTACCTTTCCGGCGGGGCCGGCAACGATACGATCGACGGCGGCGATGGCGACGACGTCATTGCCGGCGATGCCGGCGCCGATACGATCATCGGCGGGCTCGGCACCGACTTTGTCACCTACATCACCGGCACGGCGGCGCTGACGCTCAACCTTGCCACCGGCATCCATACCGGTCTGGCGACGGGCGACACGTTCAGCGGCGTCGAGATGTTCGAGGGCACCGACATTGCAGGTGCCGGCGACACGATGATCGGTACCACCGGCACGCAGTATTTCTTTGGTCAGGACGGCGATGACAGCCTGAATGGCGGAGCGGATTTCGACGGCCTGTTCGGCGGCGACGGCAATGACACGCTTGACGGCGGCACGGGCGACGACTTCCTGTCGGGCGGGCTCGGCGATGACACCTACTACGTCGACAGTCAGGCGGATGCAGTCGACGAGGACTATCTCGGCACCGGCGGCGGGCATGATCACATCATCGCCTCGGTGTCCTACGCGCTGGCCGGCGAAGCCATCGACGTCGAGGACCTGACGCTGACCGGCACCGCGACCGGCGGCGTCGGCAATGCGCTGGCCAATGTCATCACCGGCAATGGGGTTGCCAATACGCTCTCGGGCGAAGGCGGCAACGACACGATCGTCGGCGGTGGCGGCAACGATTCCATCGACGGGGGCGCCGGCGCCGACACCATCACCGGCGATGCCGGCAACGACTCGATTCTCGGCGGCGCCGATGCGGACTCGATCGATGGCGGGGCCGATGCCGACCAACTGTTCGGCGAGGACGGCAACGACACGCTGATCGGCGGGCTCGGCAACGACACACTGTCGGGCGACGACGACAACGACACGCTCGATGGCGGCGACGGCAACGACGTGCTGCTCGGCGGCGACGGCAACGATACGCTGACCGGCGGGATCGGCGCCGACACCCTGCTGGGCGATGGCGGCATCGACACCATGGCCGGCGGTAGCGGCAACGACATCTATTTCGATCTCGACGGCACCGGGGTCATCACCGAGGCGGCGGGCGATACGGATACGCTGTTCGTCGACGTGACCTATACGCTGGCCGGCGGGGTCTCGATCGAGGTGCTGTCGGTGGCGACCCACACCGCCACGACGGCAGTGACGCTCATCGGCAACGAGGTCGCCCAGACCCTGGTCGGCAATGCCGGCGACAACGTGCTGGAGGGCCGCGCCGGGGCGGATTCGCTGGTCGGCGCCGGCGGGTTCGATATCGCCAGCTATCAGAACGCCGCGGGCGCGGTGACGATCGATCTGGCGCTCGCCACCCAGACGACCGGGACAGGCGAACAGACCGGCGATATCTATTCCGGCATCGAGGCGGTGCGGGGTTCGGGCTTCGCCGACCGGCTTTACGGGACGTCGGGCATCGACACCATCATGGGCTGGGGCGGCAACGACACGCTCGACGGCCGCGCCGGCGCCGACATCATGCGCGGCGGGGATGGCGACGACTACTACTGGGTCGATGATGCCGGCGACATCGCCGATGACGCGGGCGATGTCGGCGGCGGCTCGGGCTATGACACGGTGCGGACCTCCGTCAATTACGACCTGTCGTCGGACATTCGCCTTGCCGGCATCGAGGCGCTGATCCTGTCCGGTTCGGCCCGTATCGGCACCGGCAACGGCCTCAACAATTCCATCGTCGGCACGTCCGGGCTCGATACCCTCGATGGCGGCACCGGCGACGACACGCTGGTCGGCGGGCTCGGCAACGATACCTACTATCTCGACAGTCTCGGCGATGTGGTGACGGAAAACGCCAGCGCCGGCTATGACGCGATCCGGCTGCGCACGACGGGCTTTCCCTATGAGATCCCGCTGCCCCACGCGCCGGTGCAGAACCTCACCTTCACGCTCGATACGGTGTGGGGGCAGAATATCGAGGAGGTGCGGATCATCGACGATCTGCGCAGCCTCAACCTGACCGGCAATGCCCTCAACAATCTGTTGCAGGGCAATTCGATGCGCAACACGCTCTCCGGCGGGGCGGGCAATGACACGCTGATCGCGGTCGGCGACGACATCCTGTTCGGCGGCGCCGACAATGACCTGGCGATCGTCGATCTGTCGACGCCGCAGGGCAGCGGCACGTTCGATGGCGGCGACGGCATCGATATCCTGCAGCTCGACTGGTCGGCATCGACGACGGCTGTTCTCTACAACAGCTATTCGAGCGCCACCCATTACTATTCGACCACCTATAACAGCGTCGGCCAGAATTTCTGGATCAGCGGCACCGAACGGTTCTGGCTGAGCGGCGGTTCGGGCCATGACGATCTGCGCGGCGGTTCCAACAATGACACGTTGACCGGCAATGACGGCAATGACGTGCTCTATGGCTATGCCGGCAATGACCGCTATGACGGCGGCGCCGGCACCGATGTGGTGGTGTCCGACCAATCGGCGCGCACCGGCAACTTCGTGCTCAACGCATTGGCGGCTCAGGCCGCGTTCGTCGCGACGCAGAGCACGGCGTGGCGCGGGATCGAGGTGTTCCACCTCACCACCGGCAGCGGCCATGACAATCTCGATCTGCGCGGCCTGTCGAGCGTCACCCTGCCGGGCGGCTTTGGCGGCTCGATCTTCACCTCCGGCAGCGGCGACGATACATTCGCCATCGATCTCGGCTCGCGCGGCAATCACACCTACAACGGCGGCATCGGCACCGACACGCTGATCCTCGACTGGTCGGCGTCGGCGAGCGCGGTGCTGTGGAACAGCTATTCGAGCTTCTATTCCTACTATTCAACCACCGCCGACGCTGTCGGCCAGACCATGTGGTTCTCGGAAACCGACCGGTTCGAGCTGACCGGCGGCTCGGGCGATGACGACCTGCGCGGTGGTGTTCTCTCCGATACGCTGACCGGCAATGCCGGCAACGACATCTTCCGGGGCGGCATCGGCGATGATCGCTTCATCGGCGGCAGCGGCATCGACTTTGTCATCGCAGACCAGTCGGCGCGGACCGGCGACTTCATCCTCAACCTTCTGGCGACGCAGTCGGGCGTGGTGACGACGCAGTCGACGCAGTGGCAGGGGATCGAGGGCGTCAACCTCGTCACCGGCAGCGGCAACGATCAGGTCGACCTGCGTGGCATCTCGACGCCGAGCCTGCCGGGCGGGCAGGGCGGTTCGATCCTGTCGACCGGGCTCGGCAATGACACATTCGCCATCGATCTCGGCTCGCGCGGCAATCACAGCTTCGTCGGCGGCGGTGACACCGACACGCTGATCCTCGACTGGTCGGCCTCGACCGCCAATGTCAACTGGAACGGCTATTCGAGCTTCTGGTCCTACTATTCGACCACCGCCGACAGTGCCGGCCAGACGGTATGGTTCGCCGAGACCGACCGGTTCGAGCTGACCGGCGGCTCGGGCGATGACGACCTGCGCGGCGGTGCGCTCTCCGACACGCTGACCGGCAATGCCGGCAACGACATTTTCCGGGGCGGCATCGGCGATGATCGCTTCATCGGCGGCAGCGGTATCGACTTTGTCATTTCCGACCAGTCGGCCCGCACCGGCGACTTCATCCTCAATCTGCTGGCGACGCAGTCGGGCGTGGTGACGACCCAGTCGACGCAGTGGCAGGGGATCGAGGGGATCAACCTCGTCACCGGCAGCGGCAATGACAGTCTCGACCTGCGCGGCATTTCAACGCCGAGCCTGCCGGGCGGGCAGGGCGGTTCGATCCTGTCGACCGGGCTCGGCAATGACACATTCGCCATCGATCTCGGCTCGCGCGGCAATCACAGCTTCGTCGGCGGCGGTGATACCGACACGCTGATCCTCGACTGGTCGGCGTCGACCGCCAATGTCAACTGGAACGGCTATTCGAGCTTCTGGTCGTACTACTCGACCACCGCCGACGCTGTCGGCCAGACGGTGTGGTTCGCCGAGACCGACCGATACGAGCTGACGGGCGGCTCGGGCGATGACGACCTGCGCGGCGGTGCGCTTTCCGATACGCTGACCGGCAATGCCGGCAACGATATTTTCCGGGGCGGCACCGGCGACGATCGTTTCATCGGCGGCAGCGGCATCGACTATGTCATCTCCGACCAGTCGGCACGGACGGGCGATTTCGTCCTGAACTTGCTGGCGAGCCAGTCTGGACTGGTGACGACGGAGTCGACGCAATGGCAGGGGATCGAGGGCATCTACCTCGTCACCGGCAGCGGCAATGACAGCCTCGATCTGCGCGGCATTCTGGCGCCAACCTTGCCGGGCGGGCAGGGCGGTTCGGTCCTGACCTCGGGGCTTGGCAATGACACATTCGCCATCGATCTCGGTTCGCGCGGCGTCCATACCTTCAACGGCGAAGACGGTATCGATTTGCTGATCCTCGACTGGTCGGCATCGACGAGCGCGGTGCTGTGGAACGGCTATTCGAGTTCGCATTCGTACTACGCGACCACGGTCGACAATGTCGGT
>JAEULV010000117.1 GCA_016793065.1 Hyphomicrobiaceae bacterium | reverse complement strand
GTCGGGGGCGATTTGCTGGAGGCCGAGATAGGCGGCGTATTCGACGGTGGCGAGGGCGCGGGCCTCGGTGTCGGTGTAGCGGTCGGTGCGGGCGTAGAGCGAGGCGAGATAGTCGATGCGGGCGCGGTCGACGCCGGTGATGAAGGGGGCGATCGCCGCGTCCTGCAGCGCCAGGCGGCGCATGGCCTGCTCGAGGCGGGGATCGAGATCGGCGACGAGGCGGTTGAGGTAGTCGAGCTTGCGGGCGGCGAGATCGTGGCGCTCGGTCGCCTTGATCAGGGCGTCGGTGGTGGTGGCGCGCCAGCGTTCGGCGAGGCCGACGAGAAAGGCCTCGGTGGTGGCGAAGTGGGCGTAGAACGAGCCCTTGGTCTTGCCGGCGCGGCGGCACATGGCCTCGATGGTCAGCCCGGCCGGACCGTCCTCGATCAGGGCGGCAAGACCGAGGTCGAGCCAGTCGGCGCGATGAAACCGCGGCGGCCTTGGCGCGGCGGCTGGGACGGCGGCGGTCATCGGCGGGCTCCGGTCGGCGCGAAACAAACCATGGCGGATGGTTGGGAGAGGCGAATCACGCGGAAAATGCCGAGGAACTGTAGGAGCGAAGCCCGGACCGGGGCAGAGGGTTTGTGCCAGGCGCGGCAATTTCGCGCGGCGCGCCAGCGGCGGCGGGAAGGCCCGGACGGGCGATGTCGCGCCCTGCCACGGGCGGGGATGGGCACGGGTGGGGCGGTCGTCGCGGCAGTAGCGCAAGGCGTCATACCATCGGGCCTTGAAAATGACCGATAGCATTCCTGACGCGAATTTCTTATGCATCTGATGCAGAAGAGAATTTCGCGCGTCTTCAAGGGGCGGATGCGTCGGCACCTCCGGCCCTTGGCATCACTTCTGGAAGACGAACCAGCAGCCGGCGCAGATCAGCGAAAAGCCGATGGCGTGGTTCCAGCCCAGCGGTTCGCGCAATACCAGGGTGGAGAAACCGGCAAACACCAGAAGGGTGATCACCTCCTGGATGGTCTTCAACTTGGCGGCGGAATAGACGGCGTGGCCATAGCGGTTGGCCGGGACGGCGAGCCAATATTCGACCAGGGCGATGCCCCAGCTGGCGAACACGACGATCCATAGCGGCGTCGACTTGAACTTCAGATGACCGTACCAGGCGACGGTCATGAAGACGTTGGAGGCGACGAGGAACAGGATCGGCGTGAGATGGGGAAAGCTCTGGAACGGCATGGGGACCTCGCGGCGGTTCGCCGGCAAGCGGTAGCACGGGCAGGGCGCCGGCGGCAGGCGGCAACGGGCGCGGCGGCTTGAGGCAAGGGCGCGGAAACGGCGGGAAAACGGGGGTTGACGCAAAAGCCGTCAATCCGCGCTTGCCGGTTTCCCGCCGCTTCGCTACACCAGCGCAACCCCTCGATACGAACCGATCCGGAGCCCGGCCGACATGGCGAATTACGAATATATCTATTACATGCACGGCCTGTCGAAGACCTATCCGGGCGGCAAGAAGGTGCTCGACAACGTGCATCTGCAGTTCTTCCCCGATGCCAAGATCGGCATCCTGGGTGTGAACGGCTCGGGCAAATCGACGCTTCTGCGCATCATGGCCGGCATCGACAAGGAATTCACCGGCGAGGCGTGGGCGGCCAAGGGCGCCAAGGTCGGCTATCTGGAGCAGGAACCGCATCTCGATCCGGCCAAGACCGCGTTCGAGAACGTCATGGACGGCCTGGCCGAGAAGAAGGCGCTGGTCGATCGCTACAACGAAGTCTCGATGCAGCTGGCCGAGGACTATACCGACGAGCTGATGGAGCTGATGACCGAGCTGCAGGACAAGATTGACGCGCAGAACCTGTGGGATCTGGAAAGCCGGGTCGACCTTGCGATGGAAGCGCTGCGCTGTCCGCCGCGCGATGCCGACGTGACCAAGCTGTCGGGCGGCGAGCGCCGGCGCGTGGCGCTGGCGCGGCTGCTGCTGTCGGAGCCGGACCTGCTGCTGCTCGACGAACCGACCAACCATCTCGACGCCGAGACGGTGCAGTGGCTGGAAAAGCACCTGCGCGAATTCAAGGGCGCGGTGCTGATCGTCACCCATGACCGCTACTTCCTCGACAATGTCACCGGCTGGATCCTGGAACTGGATCGCGGTCGCGGCATCCCCTACGAGGGCAATTATTCGTCCTGGCTGGTGCAGAAGCAGAAGCGGCTGATGCAGGAAGGCCGCGAGGAAGAGGCGCGCCAGCGCACGCTGTCGCGCGAGCAGGAATGGGTCGCCGCCTCGCCGAAGGCGCGGCAGGCCAAGAACAAGGCGCGTATCCAGCGCTATGACGAACTGGTGCAGAAGGCGGCCGAGAAGGGGCCGCAGATGGCGCAGATCGTCATTCCGATCGCCGAGCGGCTGGGGCAGAACGTCATCGATTTCACCGGTCTGTCCAAGGCCTATGGCGACCGGTTGCTGATCGACGACCTGACGTTCAAGCTGCCGCCGGGCGGCATTGTCGGCATCATCGGCCCGAACGGCGCCGGCAAGACGACGTTGTTCCGGATGATCGCCGGGCAGGAACAGCCGGACGGCGGCTCGATCGCCATCGGCGAGAGCGTCAAGCTCGGTTATGTCGACCAGTCGCGCGACAGCCTGAACGCCAACAAGACCGTGTGGGAAGAGATTTCCGGCGGCAATGACGTGATCTACCTCGGCAAGAAGGAGATCAACTCGCGGGCCTATTGCGGCGCCTTCAATTTCAAGGGCGGCGACCAGCAGAAGAAGGTCGGCGTGCTGTCAGGCGGCGAGCGCAACCGCGTGCACCTGGCCAAGATGCTGAAGTCCGGCGCCAATGTGCTGCTGCTCGACGAACCGACCAACGACCTCGACGTCGATACGCTGCGGGCGCTGGAAGAGGCGCTGGAGGATTATGCCGGCTGCGCCGTGATCATCAGCCATGATCGCTGGTTCCTCGACCGCATCGCCACCCACATCCTCGCCTTCGAAGGCGACAGCCATGTGGAATGGTTCGAAGGCAACTTCCAGGATTACGAAGCCGACAAGGTCCGCCGCCTGGGCCCGGATTCGATCAACCCGAAGCGCGTCACCTACAAGCCGCTGACGCGGTGAGGCGGGCGAGGGAAGGGCGGTCATGACCGGTCACGGCAATCGCCCCACCCGCTCGCTCATCACCGATCCCGGGTTTGCGGCGTCGCTGTTCAAGGGGCAGGCGGCGGCGATGGTGATGTCGGACGAGGCGCGGGCGGCGTCGTTGGCGGCGACGCTGGCAGCGCATCCGAAGCCGGGCGCCCATGGCGGCGATGTGTTCGTGTTCGCCTGCGGTTCGCTGATGTGGAACCCGTTCATCGAGTTCGTCGAGCGGATCCCGGCGCGGACGGTGGGCTATCGGCGCAGCCTTTGTCTTTCAAGCGATGTGGGGCGCGGCACGGCCGAGCTGCCGGGGCTGATGTTCGGCATGGAGCCGGGTGGATCGGCCGTGGGGTTCGCGCTGCGGATCGCGGCCGACAAGGTGGCGCACGAGCTCGAGGTGTTGTGGCGGCTGGAGATGATCTCCAACGCCTATGCGCCGCGCTGGCTGGCGATCCGGATGGGGGGCGAGCGCGCCCATGCGGTGGCATTCGTCATCAACAAGGCGCATCCGCGCTATGCCGGTGGCCTCGACTTCACCACGGTGGTGGAACGGGTGGCGACGGCGCGCGGCAGTTTCGGCACTTGCTATGAGTATGTGTCGCGGGCGCATGAGGCGCTGGCGGCGGCGGGTATGCGCGACCGGCCGCTGGAGCAGGTGGTGACGGCGGCGCGGGCGCGGATGGCGGCATCGGCGGGAACGGGCGAGCCGGACTGATCGCCCGGCCGGGGCGTGAGCGACAGGTGGCGGGGCGGTTCGCTGCCGGGATTTCCCGCCGACGACAAGGGCAGGTAGCGCGGGGCGGTTGGGGCCGGTTCGATGCCCAACTCCGATCTGTTTAATCCGCGCGCTGCGCCTCCGCCCGGCGAAGGTCAGGAATTGGGCGCGAAGGCGAACTCGATCGCGTTGGCCCCCTCGTCGCGGAAGCGGAATGTGACGTTGTCCGCGACGCCGGGCAGCGTCTTCAGCGCGGCGATGGCCTCCTGAAGCGTCCGGATGTCGGTGCCGGCGAACTTCGGCAGGTCACCCTTGTTGCTCTTCGTATAGTCGAAGTCGGGCTGGGTGAAGGCCATGGTGAACTTGCGACCGGTCGCCGCCTGACTGGCGATGAGTTGCAGCGTGGCGATGTCCGGGTTCTGATGCTTGCCGTTGGCGGAGAAGATATAGGTATCGGCGGTGACGGCCTGATGGAATTTCGGCAGGTTGTTGGCATCCGAGCCGTGGTGCGGAACGGTCATCAGGTCGACGTGAAAGATTTCCTTGTCCTTGCTCAGGGCGAGGTCGCGCAGGCCTTCAAGGATGAAATCGCCGCGCTGGTCGCCGCACATCAGAAGCTTGCGGCCACCGCCCTCGATCAGCATGGCGATGGAGGAGAGGTTGGCGACGGAGTTGTCGGCGGCGGCCCACCTGCGGCTCACGGCTGACGTGTCGGCCTGTGGCTCGTCCCGCATCGTATCGACCCAGTGCTCCTTCAGCCTGGTCAGCTGCTTCACGCCGGGGCTCAGGACCCGGATTGTTGCCGGCTTGAGGCGAAGCGTGTCCTTGTGGCCCTGGGCAACGAGGGAACCTTCGGCGAAATCGTTGATCGACGCGCCTGCCTGCAATGCGAACGTGGTCAGGTTCTCGCCGTCGGCGACGCTCGCCGCCTTGGCGTCGCGCACGGCGGCCGCGATGTCGACGCCGTCCATGATCCTGGCGAAGCTGTTGAACCACAGTCGCGGCGCCTCGATGCTGGCGCCGTCTGCACTGATGCAGCCGTTGCCGGAGAGGCACTGATAGAGAAGCCTGATGCCGTCGATGTGGTCGGCGTCGATGTGGGTGCAGACGACCAGATCGAGCTTCAGCTTCGGCGCGCTTGATGCGGCCCGCAGCTGCATCAAGCGCGGCAGCAGGCGGTCGCGATAGGGCATGTGGTTACCCTCTCGCGCTTCGGCCTTGTCGGGTCCGCCGTCAATGAGGATCGTGCGGTTGGCGCCGCCGTTGCCGATGAAGCGGATGAGAAAGCAGTCGCCATGGCCGGCGTCGATGGCTTCGACCGTGAACATCGCGGGCTCCTTGGGTCAGAGGCTTTGCAGGGCACGAAGGGCGTCGACGAGGCCGGCGCCCTGGAATTCCGGGGTGCGGCCGAGGTCGGTCGCGGTCTTCTTGAGGATGTCCTTGATCCGGGCGGGCTCGCCGATGAGTTCGCGGTGGCGCGCCATCAGCAGGGCGCAGACGCCGGAAACGTGAGGTGCCGCCATGGAGGTGCCGTCGAGAAGGTCGAACTTCTCTCCCGGAATGCTGGAACGGATCTTCTCGCCGGGGGCAACCAGGTCGGGTTTCTGCCGGCCGTCGCCGGTGGGGCCCCGGCTTGAAAAGAAGCTGACGCCGTATGTATGCGGCTCGCTGCGATGGGTGGCGCCGACGCAGATGACTTCCTCGGCATTGCCGGGATCGGTGATGCTGATATCGCGATAGCCCGAACCCCGGTTTTCACGGCTGGCGTTCGGTTCATAGCCGGCATTGCCGGCGGCGGCGACGACCACGGCGCCGGAATAGGTCAAGCGGTTGGCGGCCTCGCAAATGGGGGTTCGGCCGCAGGCATGGGCATCGACCTGATGGCGCAGGGACAGCGACAGGTTCACCCCATGGATGACGGGCTGTTCCGGATCGCGATTGAGCCAGGAGATGAAATCAAGGGCGGCGAGGATGGTGAATTCATCATTGCCGTGCTTTGGGTCGTCACTGAAAACGCGCAGGTCATAAAGCCGGATGTCCGGGCAGACGCCGTAGAACGGTGAGGGGATGTCCTTGACCGCGCCGGCCGGCAGCCAGCCGGCGAGAATGCCGGCGACATGGGTGCCGTGGGGGTTGGAGGGTACTGTGTTGGTTTTGACCTCGTCGTAAATCCGTAATATTGGGCCGACGGATGCCCAATCAATATCGCGAACTTCTCCTGTCTCTTTTCCATTGTACTGAACGACTGCATCGATGATACTCGAAAGTTTAGGTTTTAAATCATCTGGTACTATTTTTTTTAGTTCATTCTCGGTCAATTTTTCCGTCTGTATCTGGCGTAGGCGAGTAAAATCATAGGCTGCCGAGATTCGATGCCGAGGTTTCGACCGTTCGCCTTCTCTCAACTCCGAATCCCAGTCGCAGAAAGCCGGATGGTCGCTATCGATCCCCGTATCGACGATCGCCCAAGTCAGATTGCGGGTCGATAAATTGAAGAGCCGGATGGCCGCGTCGGCCTTGACTGTATTTCGGGATAGTTCCACTCCAAGAAGAGAAGGTGTGAGGCTTTTGTCTAATTTTGATGGAGAGACGGTGCTGCTCGACTTGGCATTCGGTGGAGAGGCAGGTCTGTTTAATTCAATTCCCCAGACGAGTGTATTCTTTTCTATTGTTGACTCTTCAGATTTTGATATCGCCTTAATTTTTAGCAATCTTTTTTTCAATAAATCTAGACAGACTAACAGTTTTTCTGCGAGATCATCGCGCGCTATTTTTTCTGAATTTACATTATTCTCTATTAGTCGATAAAATTCATCATTGTCCAGTTTGTTATCTTCCGTCTTTTTTGCGGATACGTCATGTGCCCATTGCTGAAACTCGGATGTTTTTAGTTCTTCGTTGATTAATGACTCAATTGTTCCCGCTATTATCGCCAGTCTTATGAGGCTGATGTCTTTTACATCTTGGAGTGCATCCGTATATTTCAGTAATTGGCCCGATTTTGCCTTGCCGCTTTTGAATTTACTGATTTGTGATTTCAATTGCACAATGTGCTTTTCTAAGGCATCGCTATTCTTGTATTTTACATCAAGCCTGTTCCACCAATCTGTCAACGGTAAAGCGCATGTAAACATCTCTTCATAAGTCAGATCAGCGACAATATAACGTGTTGTAAGGCCAATGTCTCCGCAAGGTGCATCCTTTTCGGCGGCTTTGCCTTGCCTCGATTTGTATGCCTTCAGTCTGCTCTTCAGAGCTTTTGCGATCGCGGCCGGGCTGGCGGCGGTCTTGCCTTCCGGGGACGATGTTCGTTTCGGCGTGATGATCAAGGAGACGCGGGCGTCAGACTTGCCCGCGAGCGCGGCCAGAATGTAGTTGATCCAGACATCCGGCCGGATCGGGCCGTCCTGCACGTAGCGGCGGATGCCGAGGGTTTCGAAGACGAGGGCGTGGATGGCGGCGTCGACTTCTTCGCGGGTCATTCTCGGCACCCGTTGGGCTTGACAGCACGGAACCGGCGCGACGTGGCGCGATTGTACTGACTTTAGCGAATGCAACGCGGACGTCAACAATGCGGGCGTCAACGATGCGTGGCGCGGCAAGAACGCTTGGTGGCCCCGGCAGGACTCGAACCTGCAACCAGACCGTTATGAGCGCCGTGGGCTGCACCAAAATCCGCCAAAATCCGCCGGTTTCGATCGACGGTGATCGCCCTCGTTCGCGGTCTGTCCACCCTATCCGTTGCCGCGCCGTTGCCGCGCCGGGGCGGCGGTGATTGCCGCCATGGTCTCGGCCATGTGGTGCGGGTGGTGGTGGGCGTAGGTGTCCCGCAGGGTTTTTTCCGACATGCCGAGATAGCCCGCCGCCTGCCAGATCGGCGCGCCGCCCTGCATCGCCCAGGTCGCGGCGGTGTGGCGCAGGGTGTGCGGCGTCGCGCCCTCGATGCCGGCCAGCCGGCAGGCTCGGGCAAAGGCGGTCTTGACCGACCGCACGGGGTCGCCGTGCCACTCGACGACGTACCCCGTGGCCAAGGTCTCGCGCCCGGCGATCTGTGATGCGATGCGGCTGTCGCTGGTGTGCCAGCGGCGCAGGTGGGCCAGCAGTCGGGGCGGCAGCGGCGCCGGCGGCTGGCGCTTGTTCGTCTGCCGCGCGCCGATCGCCAGTCGGTAGAACGTCCCCTGGTCGAGGTCGATATAGCTGCGCCCGGCGCTGGCGGCCCATGACGCGGTGGCGATGGCACCGGCGCGGGTGCCGGTGTAGAGCCCGAGCAGGACGAATCGCGCGAGGTGGCGCAGCGGATACTTTGCCGTCGGCAGGGCGGGGCCTGGGTCGCCGCCCCGGTGGCGGGTCTGCATCTCGCGGGTGCGCCAGCACACCCAGAGCAGCCGCGCCGCCTCGGCGCGGGTCAGCCAGCGCAGGCGCGGCGCCCCTTTCGCCGGCAGCCAGACGCGGACGATCTCGCGGTGATAACCCTCGGCGAGGTGGTGGCCGATGGCGGCGCGCAGGTCCTCGAGGTCGCGGCGCGCCCCGCCGCCGGCCTCGGCCCGTCCGCCCTTGCGGGCGCCGCGCACCGGCAGGGCGGCGCGCCACGCGGCATAGTCGCGACAGGCCCCGGCGGTGACGTCGGCGAGGCAGCGCTCGCCCCACCACTCGATCAGCCGGGCGCACCTGGCTGCGGTCTTTGGCGCGGTCGCAGTGCCGGCGACGACGTCGGTCAGGTAGAGGGCGATGACGTCGGCGACGGGAATGGCGTCAATGTCGCGCCGCCGCCTCGGCGCCTGGTGCTTGCCGGCGAGGTGGGCGGCGAGGGCGCGCTCAGCCCCCGCGCGATCCTCAGCGCCGCAGCCTGTGCTGATCTGACGTCCGGCGTCGAGGATGATCCAGACGGCGCCGCGTCGGCTGGCCTTGTCGGCCGGTCGCAGCCAGAGGCGGGGCGGGCGGGGCTGACGCGGCATCGATCCATCATCCTCTCGACGGCGGCAAGCGTGGTGTATTCCTTGCCCGCGACCAGCCACGTCTCCAGCCGTCCGGCGTCGCGCTCGGTCCGCAAGCCCGAGACGGTAATCGACCCGTCCGGAAATGCAAGCCGCGCCGCAAGCGACAGGCGGATCGGCTGGTCTGGCGTCGGATCGATCTCGCAGGCTCGCGTCATCGGGTGGGCTCCCCTCGACCGTCCAGGCACGACGTCCAGGCCGCGCGGAATGCGGTCATCATCGCCTCGGTGCGGAATCCGATCCATGTCCACCCGTACACTGTGGCGCAGCCGACGTGCCACTCGCCCGGATGGTCACGTAACGGCCATGCCTCCGGGCCGAATTGCGCGACGCACCACGCCCGGATCTCCCGCGCGACGCTCTCATCCTGGTCATCACTCAGGCACGTGAGTGCGTCGACGATCCACGGGGTGTCGTCCCAGACTCGGCGCATGACGTGATCCGCCGGCAGGGGAGCGATCTGCCGCTGGTATATCGGGCTGCCGATCGTCATCACCGCCCCTCCCCGCACCAGTGGCGCCGGCGTGCCTCCCAGGCCTCGCGGCCGGGGGCGTAGGCGATGGCGTGGCCGGCGGCGATCATCGCGGCGCCGTAGTCGAGGCGCGCGCCGTCGGCGCGGACCAGCACGATGTCCGCCAGCGTGCGGCCGTAGCGATCACAGCCGACGCGGCGGATCTCGACGCGGACGGTGTTTGCCGGATGCAGCAGCACCCGGGCGGCGGCGGTGGCGCCGGCGCCGAGCTCGGCCTCGCGTCCACAGCGCGGGGCGTGGGTCTCCGGCGTGTCGATCGCGGCGATGCGCAGCCGCTCGCCGCCGGCGATGGCCAGCCCGCACCGCCCGGGTTCGGCGCCGCCGCCGCTGATGTCCAGCGTGTCGCCGTCGACGACGCGCACCTGTTCCGGCGCGAGGCTGACGACCGGCGCGGCGGCGGTCTCGGCGCTGGCCGGGGCGGCGAGCGCCAGCAGGATGAGGGCGAGATAGGGGGTGGCGCTCATTCTTGCGCCGCCCGGTCAAGCCGCTCTATCTCGGCGACGATGAGGGTGCCGGCCCGCACGAGATCGCTCCGACGATCGCGCGGGGCAAAAAAATGCTGTCCCCACGGCCAAATCACGGCGGGTAGATTGAGCATCTCACGCTGCTTGGGCGGACAGGCGTACACGGTCGCGGCCAGGGCGAGCTCGTCGTAGGTGTAGATGTCGTCACCCTGCTCGGTGTACCCCTTGCCCACTTGGCGCGCGCGCTCGGCCGCGATGTCGGCTATTGCTTGGGTGCCGGGGGCGGCATCCGCCGGCACCAGCACGGCCGCCGAGTATATCTGGACCCTGCTGGGGCCGTTCTCGCTCTCGACCACATAGCCCTCCTGCGTCGTCGTCGTCGCGTATGCGCCGACGACCCGTCCGCGCCATGAAGAGCCGGCGATACTGGCGACGCGGTCGCCGAGGCGGAATTTCGGGGGGGTGGTCATATGGCGATCTCCTCATCCTGCTGGCCGGGGCGCGCGGGCCAGCAACCGATCCTCGTCATGTGCTCCTCGACCATCCTGCGACAGTCCGCCTCGGTCCCGCCGACGATCTCGGTCGTCTCATCGGAGCCCCCGCCGACTGGCACCCGCGCGGCGAAAACGCTCGGCGCGTGATACGACGCGCCGAGGTGGCAGACGAGGCCATCCGGGACGTGCCTGAGAGCCTCGTGCATGGTGCTACCGGCGTCGTCTGGGTCTAGCCATCGCCAGTACCAGTCGGCGTCTGCGGGCTTTTCCGGCGGCTGGCCGAGCGCGCGCAGGTGGCGGGCGAGCCGCTCCAGGTCGTCGACGGTGCGGATATTCCACCGCGTCCCGTCCGGCGCGGTGGCGCTGGCCCCGCCGCGTGCCCGCTGCGAGGTGCAGTCGTACATGTACCAGGTAGCCCATTTCTCGCCGAGGACGGCGTCGAGCAGGGCGTCGATGGCGGTGGCGACGTCGCCCGGCATGACCATCGGCGTGTCACAGCGAAGACCGGGATAGGCAGCCTCCATCGCATCGCCGACGGCACGCATGCGCGGCTCGGCTGCCTCGATGGCGCGGATCACACCGCAGGCGAGGGCGACCAAGTCGGGGGCTGTGGTCATCTTCATCACTCCGCCGCCTGCCGGATGGCGGTCTCGATCGGGGTCATGCCGAGTGCGTCGAGGTATAGCTCCAGGATTGCTTCCATTTCCTCACGCTTGGCCTTGTCCTGCTTGCGCAGGCTGATGACCTTGCGCAGTACCTTGACATCGTAGCCATTGGCCTTTGCCTCGCCGTAGACGTCCTTGATGTCGTCGGCGATGGTCTTCTTTTCTCCCTCGAGCCGTTCGATGCGCTCGACGAAGGCCTTGATCTGGCCCGGAGTGACGGCGTCGATCGATCTGGTCATGTGCTGTCCTTTTCGGCCTGCAACCGCGCGACGCGAGTCGCGGTCAGGCTGTCGGTGATGGTCGAGAGCCGCGCCAGCACGACCCCGAGATGGTCGATGGTGGCGGCGATCTCGGCGCGCGCCACCTGGATTTCGCCCAACAGGCGCGGCGGCTCGATGTATCCGGCGGTCCGATCGGTCATGGCGTCAGCCCCGCATCGGCATGATGATGTGGATGGGCGCAAGGCCATGCTCGCCGACGGGCGTCAGCCGCAACGGCGCCATGGCGTCGTTCGTGGCGAGGTCGACCGTCTCGCAGTCGAGCGAGCCGAGCGCCGCAGCCAGATAGACCCCGTTGACGCCGACGACGAAGGGGTCGGCGTCAACTGCCTGATCGGACACGACCGCGTCGACCTCGTCGGTGATGCTGGACGACGCCTCGGCGGCGGTGCGCCGCAGGGCGAGGCTCGTGGCGTGGTGCGTCATGTGGATCGCCCGCCCCTTGCTGTTGGTGTCCTCGTTGGCCAGCGCGTTGACGCGCCCGACGGCGTCGAGCAATGCGGCGCGGCCAATCCGGGCAGAGCGGGTGAAGGCCGGCGGCACGACGCGGCGATAATCGGGGAATGTGCCGTCGACCAGCTTGGAGGTGATCGTCAGTCCGGGCAGTGACAGCCTGATCTTGCTGTCGCTGGCGCGCACCTCGGCCTGATCGGCGTCATGAGCCCGGCAGGCGGGCACCATCACGCTGACGGCGCTGGCCGGGACGATGATGCCGGACCACGCCGTCGCCGTCGCCTCGCCGGTGCGCACCCAGACCAGTCGATGGCCATCGGTGGCGGCGCCGTGCAGGCACCCATCCTCGGCGTCGTGGTGCAAAAAGACACCGGCGAGGTACCACCGGGTGCCGTCGGTGGATGTCGCGATCGAGCAGGCCTCCAGCATCGCGGCGAGGCGGCTGGCTGGCAGGTCGAGGCCCGCCGGCAGGTTGACGGCGGGGATCAGCGGAAAATCGCCGAGAGGCAGCACGGGCAGGTGCGCCTTGGCGCGGCCGCCGGCGACCCGCGCCCGCTGGCCGTCGTCGGCGATGTCGATCCGCTCGCCGGTCATCCGCGAGACGATGGCGCGCAGCTGCGCCGCCGGCAGGGCGCATCCGCCAGTCTCGGCCACTGCCGCCGGCAGGGCCAGGGTGACCTCGATATCGAGATCGGACGCGGTCAGGCGCACGGCGTCGCCCTCGGCGCGCAGTAGAACGCAGGTGAGGATGGGCATGGCGTTTCCGCGCGCCGCCGCCTTGGCCAGCGTCGTCAGCGCCTCGGTGATCTTTTTTCGGTCGATCGAAATCTTCACTTTCGCGCCTCCAGCACGAGATCGGTCAGGCCGGCGAACGCCGGCACGGCGCGCTCCAGCAGCATCAGCACGTCGTCCAGGTGTCGCCAACGGATGCGGGCGGCGATTGCATCGACCTCGACGGCGTTGAGTGCGCCCCAGTTCGGGCGCTCGTAAATGTCGGCATCGTCGCCGACGATCTGGCACAGGGCCGAGTGGACGTCGGCGCCGAGACCGCGCGCGATGTCGCGCCGGACCAGATCCTCGGCGAGCTCGATGTCAGTCGCGGCGGCGAGCGTGGCGGGGCCAGGAGCCACCTGGTCGGGAGGGGTGTTGCAGTCGGCCATAATCGAGACCTAGATCGGGGTGAGGGCGAGGTGGCGCAGCGCCGCCAGCAGGATGGCGGCAAAGACGCCGAGGGTGAGGAGCCCGCAGACCACGTCGCCGGCGAGCGGCGCCAGGTGGTCGAGCAGGTCTGCGCGGCGACGGGCGGGCGGCTGACGCAGCATGTCAGCAGCCCCCCGCCAGCCGCGCGATCGTCGATCCAGGCGATGGCGTCGGGGTCGAGGGCGACGCGCCGGCGGGTGCCATCGGCCTCGATCAGCCAGCCATCGGCGAAGGCACCGCCGCACCGGGCGACGGCCGAGGCATAGCGATCGGCCACGCCCTCGCCGCTTGCGGCGACCGGCAGCGGGATCGGATCGGCGTCAAAGGCCACGTCGCGATCGTCGCCGACGAATCGGATGACGAGGGGAATGGTGTGGGCGACCGGGCAGGGTTGGATTGTCAGGGGCATGGGGCCTCCGCTGTCGGGATGGGTGGGGTCAGAACGGCTCGTCGGCCGCGTTGGCGACGGCGCAGACGACGGCGATGGCGATCGCCTCGGCCCGGGCGAGATCGTCGATGTCGCCGGAATACAACTCCACGCCATGGCGCGAGAGGATTACCAGGCGCCCCGTCGCGGCGCCGCCCGGGCCGGGCTCCCCAAGGGTCTCGGCCCGGGCGCGCACCACCTCGATGGCGGACGTGTCGATCCATGTATCGTCGATCTGGATCATGCCGCCGACGCGAGGGAGGGCTGCGCGCGGCGGCGCCGTCGCGCCGTCAGGCGGGGCCTGACGGCTAGCTGCGGCGAGGTGCGCCTCGATCGCCGCCATGCCCTCCTGCATCACCGTCCGGCCATTCGACACGGCGAGGTTCACCATGCGAGAAGCCGTCTCCTCGGAGAGGGCGAGGGTAAGATTGAGGGCTCGCGTGGATGTGTGATCGAGAGCCATCACGCCACCTCGATCGATGTGGGGTTGAGGCCGGCGCGGCTGGCGATGTCGACGACGTTGGATGGCGCGCCGACTTCGCTCGCATCCAGCATCAGCAGGTCGGCCCGGATCGTCTGGCCGTCGCATTCGATGGCCGGGGTGATCGGACTTTGCTGGCCGGCGAACATGTCGATGATCCGAAGGCCGTTCGCCACGTGCGGCAGGGTGAACATCACCCGGAACCCGGCACAGTTGGAATTGGCGATCAGCCGGTTACCGGCGCGCCGCCGCGACTTCGACAGCTGGACCTTGCCGGCGTCGCCGCCGCTGCCGATGGCGATCACCAGATAATCACCACCCTGCCATCCCATCTTCTCGACCTGCGCGCGCGACATGACCACGGTCAGGAACAGGCGGTCGGCGCGCCCGCCGCGCGATTGCGAGAAGTAGAGGCGGATCGGATGCCGCTCGCCGCGCGAGCGGCCAAGCAGGAGGGGGAGAAATGCCATGGGTTGTTACCTCGTCAGGTTGGTTCAGGAGCCGTGACGGTCGCCGCCCGGCTCGGGCTGCGATCACGCCACCTCGATCGGGTCGGCGGCGGAACTGGCGATGACGGCACGGACGGCCGCAAC
>JAEULV010000082.1 GCA_016793065.1 Hyphomicrobiaceae bacterium | reverse complement strand
CCAAGGAAACCTCCCCATGCGCGCGGGAAATCATCGGACCTGCGGCGGTGCAAGTCAATGGTCTTGGCGGCCAAGAAGCGCGATTGGGTGATCAGGGTTTGCCACGTGTCGGCCATCGTTGCCGAAGACCGTCCAATGCCGACGCTTCCGGCAGATCGCGGTGCACCAGGGCGCGTTTCATCCCGGGCGCACAGACACCGCCGCTGAATGCTGGACGAATGACGTAACGGTCGAATGACGCGAAGAGCAAACGACGAAATGGGGGAGAGATGGTGCCGGAGCCGGAGTCGCAAACGCCTATTATAGTGTTGAAATTGTGTATTATTCTTTCTTGGCGCTGGCAGGAATACCAGCATTTGTACCAACAAATTTTCTTGAAACGGGTGCACGATCAATATCTGGGGACTGTGGCCCGTTCGCGTTCCGCCGGGATGCGCGGGGGACCTTTTCGAACTGACTGGGGCTGCGGATTGCGGCCCCTTCTCGTTCTGCTAGGATTTCGCCCTCGCACGCAAGTTAACCAATGCTGCTGCGGATTGCGGCCCCTTCTCGTTCTGCTGGGATACGGCCGACTTCGGCGAGCGCACGGACCAGGCTGCGGATTGCGGCCCCTTCTCGTTCTGCTAGGATGTAAAGCATGTGGCAGTCGCGCGGGCCCCAGCTGCGGATTGCGGCCCCTTCTCGTTCTGCTAGGATGTAGACGCGCGCCTCGCCGTGATGCGTCAGGCTGCGGATTGCGGCCCCTTCTCGTTCTGCTAGGATACCGCCGGCTGATCCCTCCCATCCCCCTCCGCTGCGGATTGCGGCCCCTTCTCGTTCTGCTAGGATGGCGGCTTGCTTGGATACGTACTGGTCGTGGCTGCGGATTGCGGCCCCTTCTCGTTCTGCTAGGATTCCGGCGGTGGAAAATACCTTCATGTCCAGGCTGCGGATTGCGGCCCCTTCTCGTTCTGCTAGGATGGCATAGGCCGTTTGGGTCGTCGTGCCATAGCTGCGGATTGCGGCCCCTTCTCGTTCTGCTAGGATACATTTCGGGGCCGGGGTACGCATCAACGTAGCTGCGGATTGCGGCCCCTTCTCGTTCTGCTAGGATGCTTGCTTGGCCGTCAGGCCGGCGCCGTGTGCTGCGGATTGCGGCCCCTTCTCGTTCTGCTAGGATCCGCCCGACGCGGTATGTGCTGCATGGTTTGCTGCGGATTGCGGCCCCTTCTCGTTCTGCTAGGATGGTGTCGGGCGGGTCGAAGCGCAGCAAGTGGCTGCGGATTGCGGCCCCTTCTCGTTCTGCTAGGATCGGGTCGACGCAGATAGCCTTGCCGTCCTTGCTGCGGATTGCGGCCCCTTCTCGTTCTGCTAGGATGACGACGTCGCCGGTCCGCCGGTGTTGTAGGCTGCGGATTGCGGCCCCTTCTCGTTCTGCTAGGATACATTTCGGGGCCGGGGTACGCATCAACGTAGCTGCGGATTGCGGCCCCTTCTCGTTCTGCTAGGATGCTGATCGCTCAGGCTATCCTCACATTCATGCTGCGGATTGCGGCCCCTTCTCGTTCTGCTAGGATCATCAACGCCGTCGTCGGCGCCTTGGTCAAGCTGCGGATTGCGGCCCCTTCTCGTTCTGCTAGGATTCGCAGGTTGATGGACGCGCCGTCCGCAGGGCTGCGGATTGCGGCCCCTTCTCGTTCTGCTAGGATGCCTTTCGCCGCGCCTGTACCGCCGGCAATGCTGCGGATTGCGGCCCCTTCTCGTTCTGCTAGGATCGCCGTGCCGCCCTCGCGCCGGCGCGCCCCGCTGCGGATTGCGGCCCCTTCTCGTTCTGCTAGGATCATGCGACGAGCGACGAGCGAATGCTGAGCGCTGCGGATTGCGGCCCCTTCTCGTTCTGCTAGGATCAATGCCGCCGCTGGCAACTCCACCGGATTGCTGCGGATTGCGGCCCCTTCTCGTTCTGCTAGGATCGAGGCTTCTTTCTGTGACCACTCCTTGTTGCTGCGGATTGCGGCCCCTTCTCGTTCTGCTAGGATCGGCTTGGCGTCGTCGATCGGCTGCCTTACGCTGCGGATTGCGGCCCCTTCTCGTTCTGCTAGGATGGCGCGCGAGATGGCCCGCGCCGGTGCGGTGCTGCGGATTGCGGCCCCTTCTCGTTCTGCTAGGATCCGTCGCCGAAAGACCCGGCACCTCATCAGGCTGCGGATTGCGGCCCCTTCTCGTTCTGCTAGGATTTTGCTTCGCTTCGCCATATCTCTGTCACCGCTGCGGATTGCGGCCCCTTCTCGTTCTGCTAGGATAAGAGCGGGGGCAATGGCACCAAACATTACGCTGCGGATTGCGGCCCCTTCTCGTTCTGCTAGGATCCGTCGGAGGCAAAACCAGCAGCAGATCAGGCTGCGGATTGCGGCCCCTTCTCGTTCTGCTAGGATTACGACGTCGACGCGCTCGGCGTCTGGGTCGCTGCGGATTGCGGCCCCTTCTCGTTCTGCTAGGATCGATAGTCGTTGCGGCGTCAATAAAGCGTCGCTGCGGATTGCGGCCCCTTCTCGTTCTGCTAGGATCCGACCGTTGGTGCGGTCGAAGCCCTCAGCGCTGCGGATTGCGGCCCCTTCTCGTTCTGCTAGGATGCATCGGCAACGCCAAGGTCTATGGCCAGGCTGCGGATTGCGGCCCCTTCTCGTTCTGCTAGGATGCACCAGGTCCACCAGCGTGCGGCCGTAGCGCTGCGGATTGCGGCCCCTTCTCGTTCTGCTAGGATTTTTGATTAATTGACAACATATCTTCCATCGGCTGCGGATTGCGGCCCCTTCTCGTTCTGCTAGGATGACCGAGGTCAATGTCATCGGCGCACCGCCGCTGCGGATTGCGGCCCCTTCTCGTTCTGCTAGGATACGGCACGATCTGCCCGGTCGCCGTACGCAGCTGCGGATTGCGGCCCCTTCTCGTTCTGCTAGGATGACACCACGCACATCGACATAGCCGGCGCTGCTGCGGATTGCGGCCCCTTCTCGTTCTGCTAGGATTTTCGCCGTCGTCGACGCCACGGCCTTCGCGCTGCGGATTGCGGCCCCTTCTCGTTCTGCTAGGATGATGTCTCGCCGCACCGTGTCGGCGGAGAGGCTGCGGATTGCGGCCCCTTCTCGTTCTGCTAGGATAGCCCTCGCGTAACAAATTGGAAACGCGAGGGTTTTCCGTTTTTTGCGACTAGAAAAGTTGCAATTGAGCTGGCGCTGCGGATGTTTTCTGTCGCTTTTTTCCCAGAAAGACTCGAATCCGGCCGAATTGATTGTCCGTGATCGTGAGAAAGCGAACCTCTCCTTTTTCCGGGACCAAGGCGCCCATGCGCGCCGCATGCAGTTCTGCGTTGTCGATTGATGCGCAGTGACGGATGTAGACGGAAAACTGCATCATGGTGAAGCCGTCATTCAGCAGCTCCTTGCGAAAGCGGGCATAGGCACGTCGCGCGGCTTTCGTATCAACCGGCAGGTCGAACATGGCAATGACCCACATGCTTCGCCATCCCCATGGTTGGATTGGAAACTGCGGCGGGGACTCAGTTTTGGTCATCTTCGAAAAGATCGAGTTCAAGCGGCAAGCTGTCGGGAACGAGCAATGCTGACCTGTCGTTCTGAATAATTGCCTTGGCAAGGCTGGCAGCGCTTTGCTCGATTCCAAGAAGGAGCGGCCATCTCTTGTCGCCTACAATTATCGTCTCGTTGAATATTGATAGAATAGCGGCGCGCGTCGATCGATCATTGAGATCAAGGCCCATGTGGGTGGACCTGCGAAGTCCATGGACTTTCCAATCCACTATGGGACGCCACGGTTCAATGAGATCGTCCGCCAAACAGAATGGATTGGAACGGTTTCGGTGCCATATGCCGAGCGATGGGATCAATCCGGACGCGACCAATGCACGAGCGCAGGCCGCGCGGACGACGGCATATCCATAATTCAGGAGGGCGTTTGTTCCCTCCTCACCGCGATCTCGGCGAAAATCCGGGCCGAAAAGCTTGGGCCAATAGCGCTGGGCGCCTTGTGCCTCGAGATTGTCGGGATCGCCCGAGCGGACACGAGCAGCCATCGCGGCGAGGCCTGCGTCATCTTGGCCGGCATTCCTCAATACACGGCCCTGCTGCCGAAGCTTGGCCGTGATCAATGCCTGCCAAAGGCGCTTGCGCAACGGTTCGCCAGCTTCCACTTGCGCCCAGTGCCGTTCGGTAAGGGCGTGGTGACCCGTCATCGGCACCGTCATTCCAATCGGAAGATGGTCCCGCCCCGCAAAAATGATGGTGGCTCCGGCTGACAGACATTCAATGAAAACCGACTGCGTGTAGCTGGCGCGGCCATCATCCAACACGAGGACGCCAATATCCTCGATAGGCACGGTTGCTTTCGGCTGCTCGGGTCGCTCGATGACCAGTTGGCGATGAGCAACCGAAAGGCGCGTTCCGGAAGTGCCTATTTCAATCGTCTTTCTTAGCATTAGTCGCCTGCCTGGCGTACACGTCCAACGGGATCGATTGAGACCTTTCTTGCGCCTGACTTGACGATTGATGTCACGGTTGGCCTGAATACAGATGTACCAGTAGCGTCCTCCGTACGCCAAAGTACAATCCGCCCAGGTGCCCATATTCCCTGAACAATCCAAAGGCCTTTGTTCTTTCCCTCAGGAAACAAGAGGGCGTCACCCTGCGCCAAGGACATCAGGAACCGTACGCCATCACGTTGTCTGGATATGACAGGCTGCCGCCGACGCAACCGATCCGCTGCTTCAAACAGACTTACGATCTCCGTTTCAATGCTTCCATCGGGGGACTGGAAAGCTACGACATGATGGTTGTTTCCAAGATCAGCATAGCCGTTCTTGAGTTTCGCCATCAGCTTTTGCTGCTGCTTGACACGAACTCGCACTTTGCGGATCGGGGGGCCTCCTTCCGACACTGTTGGAAATCCGCGAATGAACGCCTTCTTGGGATCTCCGCCTCGGGCCTCGACCCATGCCCTGACCTTGTCCCTGATCAGACTGTCGGGCCAGGCGTCATCATTATTCAAGAGGGGCTTCTTCAGCGTTTCCACAGGTTTGCGGGTAACAAACCATCGGTAGGCGATCCCGCCGCTCCCATCGGCCTTCCCTGCATCGCCATAGGTCGTACCCTTATGAAGCGGTCCCGAAACCTTTCGCCGGACGCGGTGAGAGACCACGACGTCCTTGATCATGGCTTCGGCCATTTGCCGGACATTCGCGAATGGCGGCTCAAGCTCGGGCTCGGGCTGAGGCGTTGCGGCATCTCGCGCCTGAAACCAATGCGACAGGCGTTGAGTGTAGCCGGGATGCGCGAGGGCCGTCACCAAGGCATCGATCGCATGGTGGCGGTGATCAGCTCGTGATTTCTCACCCGAGTCCGACAGAATGCCATTCAGGCCCCAAAGGTGCCGAAGGCGTGAGGTCACCCGACCGGCAAGGGTGGCTACCTTGACCTCCCCGATCTGTCCCAGATCGGGGAACAGCATTTTCATGAAGCCTACAGCCTGCCGAGCAGCATAGCCAGTATCGGTCAATTGGCGAGCGGCGAAATCCGCTGGTATCTCAACAGCGGCAAAGCGACGGGCCTTGATCGCCACGCGCCCGGATGGGCCAGCAAAATCGCGCACGCGCTTGATCGCGGAATCCCATGCGTCGCGGTCGTGTTCGAATGCCTCGAATGGTGTTCGATTGGATTTCCGCAGATTGAAGTCACGATGGCAAAGCGTTTTGTTGGAGAAGCTGTCATCCAGCGAACGCCAACGAGGCCAGATATGTTCCACTTGGAACTCGCCCCGATGAAAGAGGGCGGCAAAGTCAATCATTCGTCCTGTATAAGGGCACTGGCAATTGCACTCCTGCCAGAGAAGCCATTTTTCAATGTCATTGCGAGACGGTTCAGGAATGCCATTCTGGCGTAAATCTTCGATTGCCTTCTTGCGCTCTCTTTCCCGGTCGCGATTGCGTGAGAGTTCGTCCTGTCGCTCGCGAGCGGATTTTCCGACATCGCGAGCGACTTCGACACGAATGCGATCCGGCTTGCCGTAAACTGCGATAAGGTTGTTCACCACCTTCCGCAGCTCGTTCTGGACCCGCTGGACGGTCGGATTGCGAATTGATTTCTGGCGTTCGATTTCGTCGCGGCTGTTTCCAGGGGTAGGGAGACGGTCGACCCAGCTCCCTGTCGGTTGGGCGCGGTTGGGGAATGTGGAGGCGCGCCAGTCTTCCTCATCCGGACCGGTCAGCAAGGCGCCGAAGACGGCTCCCTGCTCAAGCCGAGGGAGGAACGCCCAGAGCGCTGCCGCCGAAAACGGTTCCCATCCCGGCGCAAATGTAAGGGCGGCAAGTTGATCGGCCTCATTGTCGGAGAGCGCGAAATCAACCTTCAATCGATCCCGCTCTTGCGCTCTTTTGACGCGCCGGTCTGCTTCGCGGTGAATGACGATGCGATCGCCGATTTGGCCATAGTCGGCCGCATATAGCCGCGAGTGAATTTCCTTGCGCATCCGCTCGCGAAGGTCGGTATCCGTTACCCAGCGCGAGCCAAGGATCTGAGCAAGCCGGTTTTCTAGGCGGTTCCCAACGAGGCCCTTCTCGCCACCGCGCTGCAAGTTGAAGGTCGGCTTCTCGGGAAGGTCGTATTTGCGCCAATAGAGCTTCAGATGTCGGTGGATTCCCGCCCAACTCACTTGGTCCTGCTTGCGGAGCAAGGCGAGGATCGCGGCTCGCTCCTGCTCGTCTAGAGGGCGTCCATTTCCCTCCTCGATCCTGAGATTGTTGACCTTCTCCAGCATGCGCTTTTCCTGCGCGACCCAAGAGGCCGAAGCAGCCAGCCCGGCCCCCGGGATGAACCGGCAGTCTCCAAGCGTGGATTTCCGCCAAAAGACAGGCTTTTGATCGAAGATCGTGTGCTCAAGCGCATTTCTGAATTCGGGACTGGATAGGCAAGGGTGGAATGGGGCTTGGGAATCGAGAAGCGCCTCGAACTCGGCCTGCACGTCTGCGCGGTAGAAGTGATGGTGACGCCTGCGTTCTGTCGGAACGGGGATCGTTGCAAGGAAAGCGCCCAACGTGAGGCCAGAGGCTTGCAGCGATTTATGATCAGCATCCCGTTTGTTGGCGGCGGCCTTTTCGTCAGCTGCAACGTCGTCGCGCTGCGCTTCATCACTCACTTCGCCTGCGTCGAGATCGCGCCCCCGGAAATGGCGGCGTTGCGCAAGATGATAAAGGGCACGACCAAGTTCGTATGGGGCTAGAGCTTGGGTCATGTCGCGGGTCCGGATCGCCCAAGGGTCCATTAGCATCGTGGCGGCCCACTGCGATCCCTGTGCCTTGCTGAAATCTGGAAGCAAGCCAAACGATTTGAGAAAGGAATTGAGTTCCCGGCGCCGGTTGCGACGTCGCCGCAACTGTCGACGCATCATGCGTCGCTTCCGACGCTCTTGGTTCAGTGGCACTCCATCAGGGTCGCGCGCTTCCGGAAAAATCCGCACGCCAAGATGCAAGATCTCACCGGAGTTCGTTTTCGTATCCATGCTCACAACCGCTGAGCCAATGGATGTTGTGCCGATATCGAAGCCGTAAACGATTTCTGTCGCCATTCTTGACCTCCATCCCGCTCATGTTATCATATAATTCTAGCAGAACGAGAAGGGGCTGCTTTTCGCAAGCAAATGTCTCTTCGTGTGGGCTCGGCATCCCAAAGACAGTGCCGTCGGATTGCGGCGTCCTCCGGAAGGAGGGCGCCGCAGTTTCAGCTTGGCGTCTGTTTTCGACCTGCTTGGCGTTCGGCGTGTCTTGCTTCGTCCGATGGGATTGAACAACCAGAGTGGGCTGCTAACTTGAGCGTCTGCCAAGCCGAAAGCGACGGGCGTTGCTTTCCCTAGTAATCTCTACGGGTTTATAGTTGTTCCCTTAACGTCGCCGGTACAAATCGAATCGCCCTCGACATTTCACCCCCCCCCTACGGTCGCCGTAGGTTTCGGCTCATGCCCCAGCGCAGGCCTTCGATGATGCCGCCCTTGATGCGTCGTAATGGGCGCTTGAAGGCGGCTTGTGGGGACATCTGCTTGGCTAGGTAGAGGGCGGGTGAGTGCCATTTGCCATCCCGGGCAACGGTCTGCTGGGGGCAGATGCGGCGGATGTCGATTTCAGTCGAGCCAGCGAGCCAGCCCATAGCGAGCCGTTGAAAGTGGGAGAACATCGCCGGCGGCATGTGGCAGAGGATGTGAATGTGCTCACCGTACCCCCTAGCGTCGATTTCTCGAGCCCACAGGCTTGCGGTCTCGAAGCGGTGACGGCGAGCGAATTGACCGATCAGGTTCTTGATCCGGTCATAGGCTGCGCATCGCGCCGCAACCGGTAGACGATCTGTCTCCTCCAGCATCACGGTCACTTGGACATTAAGCGGCAAACCGATCCGGAAGGCGTGATGGAATACGTCAATGATTCCATCAACGTCCGTCCTTGTTAGCGCGCGTCTTGGCTTGCGCCGGTTCATCGCACTTGAACTCATAGAGAGGGGAAATGCGCGATCCAGCGATGCCAATGGCATTCAACGTTCTGAAAACGTTGGCTTTAAACCCGTATTGATCCGCTTGGCGCGCGTTGGATTATTGGAACGCCCAAGGTGGGCGAATTGCGAACCTAGTCTCGCCGCTCGCTGCTGAAAGGCGTTCCTGGCGGGCGACCGATTGTCGGCAAGGTCGCCCGATAACGAGCGATTTCGCTCTCGGCAATGAAGGTGCGTGTGCCCTGCTTGATGGCTGTCAGCTTGCCCGCTTTCAGCTCTGCATAGAAACCTGTCAGGCCCTTGCCGATCAAAGGGAGCGCGTCGCGGACGGAGTAAAGACGGTCAATCATCATGTGCCTTCGGTCCCATTCGCCGCGATGGGCGCGGCGTTGGACGAAAGGTCGTCGGAATGGATCGGATCCCGGCGGGCGTGATCCGGTGTTTTTGAGATTACCGCCGAAGGGCGCGGTAAATGGTGTCGGGCTTAAGATGGATATTGCGTTTCTTGCTGAGGCGGTTGCCCACTTCAATCGCGACATTCATCTGTGTCCAGTCGGGATGCTTCGTCCTTATTTCAGTTGCAATCGTTCGCGCCAATTCTTGCCAATGCCGTTGACTGATGGATCGAATTGGTGCTTGCGATTCGCCTGCTTGCCGAGCGGCCTCGATGACTCTCTTTCCCGCAGTTAGTTCGCGATTGTACGTAACCATGAAAAATTCGCGTTCCGCCATCGCGTAAAGCTTGATAGCTTGTATCTCGATGTCAGAAAAATTCTCGAGAATAAAATTAATTGATCGAATTAATGTATATGCCGAATACGGTTGTGTCATCGGTTCCGTTTCATTATTTCTTTCTCGAATAATGCGGTCAGACCAAAGACATCCTTTGAAATTTTTCTTGTAATCAATTTTAAAATCCTGATCTGTCTTCAAGTTTCTACGTCGTAATAAGTTCCGCAGCCATTCTCGATACTTTTCAAGCTCCTCACGTGCTTCACTCGTGTTCTCCATCGATTCAAAGGTGGCACTGTCAGGATTAGTAATTGTTTCCCGACGCATGCGCACAAATCCACGTTGGATTGACTTTGTCGTTCTCGTGACGCCGTTCTCGAGAACTTCAGTCGAAACAATCTCAGGCTCTCTAAGGGGCGGTGGGATATAAGGGCGACGTCGTTTTGCCTTAGCATTTTCCCATGCTAGCCGGTTTCCCGATGAGATCGGATGTCAGCCTCGCGCCACGCGTCGAGTTGATCGGCCCACCAATTGGCCATTCTTACCCGTTCCTCCCAATGTGCGCCACGGGCATAGGCTCGGCGAACTGCGTCCTGATCCTGATGTGCGAGTGCTCGCTCAATAGCATCGATAGAAAAGTGACCGCTCTCATTTAACAACGTTGAGGCCGTTGCCCGAAAGCCGTGCGCCGTTGCTTCATTCTTATCGTAGCCGAGCCGACGCAATGCGGCGTTCAGGGTGTTTTCCGACATCGCCCGCGCGGTGCTACGGATCGAAGGGAACACATAGTCTCCCTGCCCGTGGCAGGTTATGGGATACAGTGCCCTGAGTATCGTTAAGGCTTGTTGGGGGAGAGGTAAGCGATGTTCACGGCGCATCTTGGTTCGCGCAGCAGGGATAATCCACTCGGCTGCGTTTAGATTGAATTCACACCAGCGTGCTTGGCGAAGCTCACCTGGCCGCACAAACAAGAGCGCCAAGAGTTGGAGTGCGGCGCGAGTCGTTGGTTGCCCCGCGAAGCCGTTGATCGCCCGCAGCATTGCGCCGAATTGGACAGGATCAAGGATCGCCGCGCGATGCTTTACCTTTGGAGTCGCAATCGCGCCTTTCAAGGCACTGGTCGGATCGTTGGCAACACGTGCCGTGGCGACCGCATAGCGGAACACCTGACCAATGACGGATCGAAGGCGACGCGCTGTTTCCAAGTGCCCCTTCGCTTCTGGTTTACGTAATACTGCAAGGATTTCCGCCGCAGATATTTCGGCAATGGGCCGCCTGCCAAGATCGGCAAGTGCGAGGCCGATCAACCAGTCCGTCTTGATCCGGGTGGCTTCGGCTATACCCTCCCTTATCCGCTTTGCTGTCAGTTCGGCGGCGATGGCCTCGAACGTTTGTGCTTTGCACAGGGCGCCGGATAGCCGGTCTAGGCGTCGCGTCTCGCTCGGGTCATGTCCTTCAGCGATGGCTCGACGCGCTTCCTGTGTCCGCTCGCGCGCCCGAGCAAGGGAGATTTCAGGATAGGCGCCGAGAGCAAGCGTCTTCTGCTTGCCATCAAACCGATAGGCAACCCGCCAGAGCTTTGAACCGTTCGGGAAAACATGGAGTTGGAGCCCTGCGCCGTCAGAGAGTTTGCGCAGTTTGTCGATGGGCTTGGCGGCGCGTATGGCCGCATCGGAAAGTGCCATGGCGACCTCAGTTGTTGGTATGGTTCGTACCAACGCGCCTTCGCCTACCAACGAACGTACCAACAGAATAGTTGGTAGCCGGCGAAGACGGGTGAATGTCCACGAACGGAGGATCGCGCCAGACACTTGAAAAAACAAGCGTTCTCTGAGTGATGTGATCAGCTACGAAAGGGAAGGTGGTGCCCGGAGCCGGAATCGAACCAGCGACACTGCGATTTTCAGTCGCATGCTCTACCAACTGAGCTATCCGGGCGCCGAAAACGCTGCGGGCACGAGGCCTAGCCCCCGTTTGGTGCGGGGCGATCGCGTCGGTGGACGGCTTATAGGGGGTTTCATTCGGCCTGTCCAGTCCCTCGCCTTCAGAAAGCCAGGGTGTGGAAAACGATGGGCGGGCCTCGTTGAATCAAGTGCTTAGCCCAAGAACGGCACCGGACTTCAAGACTGGCGGCGGTGGTTTGGCGGAGACGTCGACCGGTGCGGCCGCGCGATGGCGTGTCGGCGGAGTGACATCGCGATGACAGTCGGCGGATGGGGCCGGCGGTTCAGGATAGGCCCCGGGCGACCGCGAGGCGCCCGGGGCTCGTCCGGCGATACGCGCGCCGCGGCGGCGGCGGTCATTCGAGATAGATCAGGCTCGGGTGATGCATGTTGTCGTGCCAGTGGCATTCGACATGGTTGTGCGTCGGCCCCATGCCGCGCGCCGGATAGGCATGATAATGGCAGCTCGAATGGCCGGGATTGCGGACCATTGTCGGCGGTCGGCGGATCGGACCGGGCTCGAGATAGTAGCCGGGGGCCGGATAGGCGGGATAGATCGCCACCGGCGGGCCGGCGCGATAGCCGCGGCCGACACGGGGATAGACTTCGACGACAATGCCGGTGTCCTCGTCGACCCATTCCTCGACGCGGGGCGGCTGCGGCGCGGCGCGGCGCTGGCCGGCAAAATAGTCCGGCGGCGGCGGGTAGCCGGCGCGCAGTCGGGTGTCGGGAGCCTGCGGGCGTGGCTGTTGACGCACCACCTTGGGCTTCGACGCCGTCGGCTTTTTCTCGGGCGTGGCGGTATCGGCGGGGGCGGATTCGGCGGTGGCGGCCGGCGCCGGCGCGGAGGGGCTGGCGGCGCCGGCTGTTGGGGCGGGCGTGGCCGGAGTGCCGGCGATCTCGGGCGGCGGCGCCAGTTGCGGCATGGGCGGCATGACAGCGCCGGCATCGGTGCTGACCGGCGGCATGACCGGTGCGGCCGGCGCGGCGGCAGTCGGGGCGGTGGTCGCGGGTGCGGCCGGCGCGGGCGCGGGCTGGGCGGCCCTGACCTCGGCCGGCTTCCCCGGCTGTGGCTTGCCGGTGTCGATGACGCGCACGGGTTTCGCGGGCGCGGGCGCCTGCACCGCCTTCGGCACCGGCGAGGTGGCCTGCACCGGCGACGTTGCCTGGGCGGCGGGGGCCTTCTCCGCCGGCGCGGCGGGCTGGGGCGGGCTGATCAGATAGGGTTGGGCGCCGCCGGCGGTCGAGGGGCCGGTCGCGGGCGGGGGCACATCCTCGGCGCGGGCCGGGGCGGCGGCGACGGCCAGCAAGCCGAGAACGAGGAGGGCGCGGGCAGTTTGGCACATGGTCGAACTGGATCCTTCAAGCTGTGCATACCCGTGGCGCCGCCGGAAACCCGATCCCGTCGCCGAAGCGGGCGTTGCGGGCTCGCATCGCCTGATCGGCATGCGGCCCTGAACGCGCGTTCAACGACTTGGCTGCGCGGAGCGGCAGGCAGGAAGCGCCGGGCATTTTGCCTCATCGCGCCTCGGATCCGGCAGCGGGTAAACTTGACGATAACTACTTTTGTAGTTACATATGAGATATGGGCTTTCAATGGGACACGGACAAGAGTGCCTCGAATGAAATTAAGCACGGAATCTCGTTCCTGCAAGCCGCTCAGATCTTCCGTGGCCCCATCCTGAAGATCCAGGACACTCGCCACGACTACGGCGAAATCCGTTTCATCGCATTGGGCGTTTTTGATGGCGAGGTATTGCGCGTCGTGTTCACCGAACGCGACGGAGACATTCGCCTGATATCGGCATGGAGGGCAAGCAAACATGACCGCGAGAAATACAAAGGAACCCAAAGTGGTGCGGTATGAAAGTCTTGATGATCTGCCAGCCGCGCCGCGCCTCGGCAAGGCCGTGAAGGCGATGAGCGACGCCGAGATCGAGCGGCGGGCTGCCGAGGATGCCGACGCAGGCGCTATCCCGCCAGACTTTTGGGACAAGGCTCAGGTCGTCGAACCTGAAGGCACCGAGCAAATCACGTTGCGTTTGCCGCGTCACGTGCTCGGGCACTTCAAGTCCACTGGTAAAGGCTACCAGACCCGCATCAGCCGGGTTCTCGCGAGCTATGTCGACGCGGTGACCAAGAAGGTTGGCTGAGGTCTGCCTGTTTTCTTAGGTCTGCCCGGGGCCGGACCCGCGCCTGCAAGCTTCGCGGCGCAATGAAGGCAGGGCGAGAATGCGCGCTGATCGGGGGGCTGGCGAGAACAACCGGGATTCAGGGTGAATCCGGGCAAAAAGCCGGGATCACAGCCGGTCGCGCAGGGCGAACCAGGTCATGGCCATGATCAGGGTCGGGGTGCGCATCAGCTTGCCGCCGGGGAATTTCATCGACGGGATCGACTGGAACACGTCGAAGCGCTCGGTTTCGGCGGCGATCGCCTCGGCGAGGAGCTTGCCGGCGAGGGTGGCGGTGGCGACGCCGTGGCCGGAATAGCCGCCGGAGGTGTAGAGGCCCGGGGCCAGCCGGCGCATGTAGGGCAGGCGGTTGGTGGTGACGGCGAGGGTGCCGCCCCAGGCATGGTCGATGCGGACATCGGCGAGGCCGGGATAGATATTGAGCAGGTGCTTGCGGACGAAGCCCTTGATATCGGCGGGAAAGCGCCGGGTGTAGGTCTCGCCGCCGCCGAAGAGGATGCGGCCGTCGGCCGTCGGGCGCCAGTAGTAGATGACGAAGCGGCTGTCGGCGACGGCCTCGCCGCCGGGGATGAACTGGTTGATGCGAGATCCCAGCGGCTCGGTGGCGAGGATGTAGTTGTTGATCGGCATCACCCGCGCCTCGGTGTCGTCGTCGAGGCCGTGGAGATAGCCGTTGCCGGCGAGGATGACGGCGTCGGCGGTGACGCGGCCGGAGGCGGTTTCGACGACCGGGCGGGCGCCGCGGATGACGTGGGTGACGGGGCTGCGCTCGTGGAGGACGGCGCCGGCGGCCTCGGCGGCGCGAGCCAGCCCCAGGGCATAGTTGAGCGCGTGCAGGTGGCCGCCATCGCCGTCGCGGGTGCCGCCGTGAAAGGCGCTACTGCCGATCGCCGCGGCGAGTTGGTCGCGGTCGAGCGTGGTCATGTGCGGATAGGCGTAGTCGCGGGCGAGCCGGTCGGCATAGGCGTGGTCGGCGGCGACGTAGCCGGGCTTGTGCATGGCGTAGATCAGGCCGTCGCGCCAGTCGCAGTCGATGGCATGGCGGGCGATCAGGCCCTTGACGGTTGCCTTGGCTTCCTCGGCGAGGTCCCACAGACGGCGGGCCTGGGTGGCGCCGAACCACTTTTCCAGCGTGTCCTGATCGCGGCGCTGGCCGGAATGGACCTGACCGCCGTTGCGGCCGGAGGCGCCCCAGCCGAGTTCGTGCGCCTCGAGCAGGATGACCTTGCGCCCGCGTTCGGCCAGGTGCAGCGCCGCCGACAGGCCGGTATAGCCGCCACCGACGATCGCCACATCGCAGCTCGCGTCGCCGGCAAGGGCGGGGCGTTCGCGGCGATCGTTGCGGCTTTCGGCGTAGTAGGAAGCGGCGTGGGTCATGGGGTTCACATTGTTCCGACTGTGGCCGCGATCGATGTCCGCTTCATCCGGGGGGGGGGGGCGGTTGGAGTGCCGGGCCTTGCGTCTCGCTCCGGGCCGGCGACCCCACCCGGCGCTGCGCGCCACCCTCCCCATAAAGGGGAGGGAAGCCGGGGCAGGCTCAGGCGGTGACTTTTCCCTGCTTTTTCAGTTCGACCCAGGTTTCGTCGAGGGTCTTGCGGGCGCGGGCGACGAGTTCGTCGGCGTCGGCGTGGGTGAGGACCAGCGGCGGGGCGATGATCATGGTGTCGCGGACGGCGCGCATGACGAGACCGTTGCGGAAGGAGATGTCGCGGCAAATGGTGCCGGCGGAGCCGACCTCGCCGAACAGCGCCTTGGAGCGCGACGGTTTCGATGGCACCAGTTCGAGCGCGCCCATCAGCCCGGTCATGCGGGCCTCGCCGACGAGCGGGTGATCGGCGAGCGTCAGCCAGCGTGCCTTCAGATAAGGGCCGATATCGTCGCGGACCCGGTCGACCAGGCCCTCGCGCTCGATGATGGCGAGGTTGGCAAGGGCGGCGGCGGCGCAGGTCGGGTGACCGGAATAGGTGTAGCCGTGGTTGAAGTCGCCGCCCTCGTGCTTGAGGTAATCGGCGATCTTGTCGCCGACGAACACCGCCGACATCGGCAGGTAGCCGGAGGTGAGGCCCTTGGCGGTGGCCATCAGGTCCGGGGCGTTGCCGTAATAGTCGGAGCCGAACCAGGCGCCGAGGCGGCCGAAGCCGCAGATGACCTCGTCGGCGACGAACAGGATCTCGCGGTCCTTGAGGATGCGGCGGATTTCCGGCCAGTAGGTGTCGGGAGGGATGATGACGCCGCCGGCGCCCTGGATCGGCTCGGCGATGAAGGCGGCGATGTTGCCTTCGCCGAGCACGTCGATGGCCTTTTCCAGCTCGCGGGCGGCGTGGATGCCGAATTCGTCCGGCGTCATGTCGCCACCCTCGCCGAACCAGTAGGGCTGGGGGATGTGGTGGATGTTGGGGATCGGCAGGTCGCCCTGTTCGTGCATCGGCACCATGCCGCCGAGCGAGGCGCCGGCCATGGTCGAGCCGTGATAGCCGTTCTTGCGCGACAGGATGATCTTCTTCTTCGGCTTGCCCTTGAGCGACCAGTACCAGCGCACCAGGCGGACGACGGTGTCGTTGGCCTCGGAGCCGGAGGAGGCATAGAAGATGTGGTTGAACTGCGGCTGGCTCAGCGCCGCGAGCTTTTCGGCCAGCAGGATGGCCGGGGCGTTGGTGGTCTTGAAGAAGGAATTGTAATAGGCGAGTTCCTTCATCTGCTCGAAGGCGGCCTCGGCGATTTCCATGCGGCCGTGGCCGACATTGGTGCACCACAGGCCGGCCATGCCGTCGAGCATGCGGTTGCCGTCGCTGTCGGTCAGCCAGCAGCCGTCGGCGCCGACGATGACGCGGGCCTTTTCGGCCGAGAGCGCCTTGTAGTCGGTAAACGGGTGCAGGTAGTGCGCCGCGTCCTTTTCCTTCAGTTCGGCGGTCGGATAGCGGTTCGAGATCTGGTTCATGGTTGCCATCTCCTCGGCGCCCGGCTCGGGGGCGCGCATGAGGCCAGCCGCCGCAGCCCGGAGGAGCGCGCGCGGAGTGCCGTTGCGTTGGGTGTCGTCAGACGCTCAGGAGCAGATATTCCCGCTCCCAGGGCGAAATCACCTGCATGAAGGTTTCGAACTCGGCCTGCTTGATCGCGGCATAGGTGGTGACGAAGCTCTTGCCGAAGATGTCGACCAGCTCGTCGCATTCCTGGAAGGCGGCGACCGCCTCGAGAAGGCCGCGCGGCAGGTCGTAGGCGCGGCCATGGGCGTCGGTGTCGAGCGGATCGGAGGCGTTGAGGCCCTCGGTCATGCCGATATAGCCGGCGGCGAGCGAGGCGGCGATGGCGAGATAGGGGTTGGCGTCGGACGAGGGCACCCGGTTCTCGACGCGGCGGGCGGCCGGGCTCGAGGGCGGCACGCGCAGGCCGGTGGTGCGGTTGTCGTAGCCCCACTGCACATTGATCGGCGCCATGGTGCCGCGCGACAGGCGGCGATAGCTGTTCACGTAGGGCGCGAAGATGCACATCATCGCCGGGATGAACTTCTGCTGGCCGGCGATGAAATTGAAGAACAGCTCGGTCGGGTTGCCGGTCTTGGGGTCGGAGAAGACGTTGTCGCCGGTCTCCAGCGAGACGATCGACTGGTGGATGTGCATGGCGGAGCCGGGCTCGCCGGCGATCGGCTTGGCCATGAAGGTGGCGTAGATGTTGTGTTCGAGCGCGGCCTCGCGGATGGTGCGCTTGAACAGATAGACCTGATCGGCAAGTTCGAGCGGATCGCCGTGGCGCAGGTTGATTTCCATCTGCGCGGCGCCATCCTCGTGGATGAGGGTGTCGATCTCGAGGCCCTGCGCCTCGGAATAGGCGTAGATGTCGTCGAACAGTTCGTCGAACTCGTTGACGGCGCTGATGGAATAGGACTGGCGGCCGATTTCGGGGCGGCCTGAGCGGCCGACCGGCGGCTTCAGCGGATAGTCGGGATCGGTGTTCTTGTCGACGAAATAGAACTCGATTTCGGGGGCGACCACCGGCTTCCAGCCCTTCTTGCGATAGAGCTCGACGATGCGGCGCAGCACCTGGCGCGGGGCGACGTCGACCGGGCGGCCGTCGCGGTGGAAAGCGTCGTGGATGACGTTGGCGGTGGGGTCGGAGGCCCAGGGCACGACGCAGAGGGTGGAGAAGTCCGGCTCCAGCACCAGGTCGCTGTCGGCGACGACGGCGTCGACCAGGCCCTCATAATCGGGATATTCGCCGGAAATGGTCTGGAAGAAGATTGACAGCGGCAGGTTCATCACCGGCGCGCCGATGAACTTCGACGCCTGCATGATCTTGCCGCGACCGACGCCGGCCTGATCGGGCACGACGCATTCGATATCCTCGATGCCGCGCTCCTTCAGCCACTGGCGGGCTTCGTCGATGTCGGCGACGCCGCGAGCGGCGGCGATGCCGCGCTGGGGCTTCTTGCGCGGGCTCTTCGGCGCGGGCGTGGCGGTTTCGGCCGGAGTCTTGGTCGGCTTGCGCATGGTGGGTTCCGCTTCGAACGGCGCGGGTCACGGGCGACGTGCCCCCCGGTCCATCCCTCAAGGTCGCGAACGGGCGACCGAACATGCCGCAAATGTGATCACAAAACAGGGGGTGGCGTCAACGGGTGTTTGGCTTTGCCGGCCCGGCATCGGCGACGCGATGGCGCGATCGCCGGGATCGGGGGGGGCGGAAGGCAACGCGACGGCTCAGCCGCGCTTGCGGGGCTTTGCCTCTTCCGGGTCATCGAGTTCGGTGAGGCCGATCAGACGCATGCCGTCCATGATGTCGGCCTCGATGGCGGTGCGCAGGGCGACCGGATCGGCGCGGCGGATCGCTTCCATGGCGCGCTCGTGCTGGTCCTCTAGGGTGGCGGTGCCGACGCGGCCGTAGACCGAGCGCATGAACGGGCCGAACTGCAGCCACAGCGTCTCGATCAGCGGCACGAGCACCGACGACGGCGCGGCCGAATAGATGAGGAAGTGGAAGCGATAGTTGGCGTCCATGTAGAGTTCGACATTGCCGGTGCGCAGCGCCTCCTCGACGGCGTCGTCGGCGGCGCGGATCTCGGCGAGGCGGGCGCGGTCGATGAAGGCGAGGGCGTTGACGGCGGCCTCGGGTTCGAGCAGGCGGCGGGCGGTGACCAGTTCGGCGAAGCGGTGCGGCGTCATGCGCGGCACGCCGACGCGGCGGGTGGAGCGGATTTCCAGCGCCCGCTCGGCGGCGAGCCGGCGCAGCGCCTCGCGAACCGGCATCGGCGAGACGGCGAGCTCGGCGGCGATGCCGCGCAAGGTGACGGCGCGGCCGGGGACGATGCGGCCGGTGATCAGGGCGGTGCGAAGCTGCTGGTAGACCCGGTCATGCAGCGGGGTTGCGGCGGCGTCGGCCGGATCGTCCTTGGGCTTCCTGGCCCGAACCACGGAATCGACGGGAGCAACCAGCACCGGGGTCGGGGGGGAAGGATCCGATAACGGCTTGCTCTTCATCGGGTTTCGCGCCACTTTCGATGGAAGGCCGGCAATGGCCCGTTGATCGCTTGCGCCAAGGCTCACGGTGCGGCTTGACGCCTGATGCCAATATGTGATCACATTTCCATCACGAAGGAAAGACCGGGGTTCACGTCGAACCCGGCCGGTGCAACGAGGAAATCATGGGTGTGACCGAGGCCGGCATCACGGATGCATCGGCGGACAAGGCCAACGCGGCCGAAACACCGGAATACCAGAGCTATCTGGCCGCGCATCCGGAGACGGAAGCGGTTGAATTCCTCATCACCGATTCCAACGGCGTGCTGCGCGGCAAATGGGCGCCGGCGGGCTCAATTTCGAAGGCCTTCAAGGAAGGCGTCAATTTCCCGATGTCGATGTTCGGGCTCGATGTCTGGGGTCGGGAAGTGATGGAAACCGGCCTGCATGTGGACACCGGCGACCGCGATGGCTTCTGCAAGGCGGGCAAGGGCACGCTGCGGTCGGTGCCGTGGGCGGACCGGCCGACGGCGCAGACGATCCTCACCATGCACACCGAGCGCGGGCAGCCGTTCCACGGCGATCCGCGCAATGCGCTGGAGCGGGTGAAGGAGCGGATCGAGGCGGCCGGCTATACACCGTGCGTGGCGATGGAGCTGGAGTTCTACCTGGTCGATCCGAAGGCGCAGCCGCACGCCAACGGCATGCTGCCGCCGGTGTTTCAGGGCGTTGGCGGACCGGCGCCGCAGAACATGTACGCGCTGTCGGATCTGGCGCAGTACAGCCACGTGTTCTCGGACATCTGGTCGTTCGGCAAGGCGCAGGGCCTGCCGATCGACACGATGGTGTCGGAAGCGGCGCCGGGGCAGTTCGAGGTCAACCTGAAGCACCGGCCCGATGCGCTGGCCGCCGCCGACGACGCGGTGATGCTGCGCCGGCTGGTGACGGAAGTGGCGCGCCGGCACGGGCTAAAGGCGACGTTCATGGCCAAGCCTTACATCGACATCGCCGGCAACGGCCTGCATGTGCATGTGTCGCTGCTCGACCGCGACGGCAACAACATCTTCTCGGAAGAGCGCGGCGGCGAGGGCAAGCTGAAGAACTCGATCGCCGGCCTGATCGAGTCGATGCAGGCAATGACGCTGGTGTTCGTGCCGACGTTCAACGGCTATCGCCGGCTGCAGCCGGGGTCGTATGCGCCGACGACGGCGAGTTGGGGGCACAACAACCGTTCGGTCGGGATCCGCATTCCGGCATCGCCGCCGGAAGCGCGGCGGCTGGAGCATCGCATCGCCGGCGCGGACGCCAACCCGTATCTGGTGATGGCGGCGATCCTCGCCGGCATGCTGGAGGGACTGGAGCGGAACCTGCAGCCGCCGCCGGCGGTCAACATCAACGCCTATGAGGAGATGGTGCCGCGCCTGCCGGACGACATGGGCGAGGCGATCCGGCTGTTTGAGCGCTCCGACTTCGCGCGGCGGGCGTTCGGGCTCGAATATCGCAGTCTTTTCGCACACTTGAAGCGAGCTGAGCTGCGCGAGTTCGAGCGCGAGATCACTCCGCTCGAACGGATGACCTATCTTTGAGACGATCGTCAGAACCGCCGTCGGCCCCGATGGCGGTTTTTTCGTATCTCGGAATTATTGGGGCTTGAGGCGTGGCGCCGAGGTGCTAACGTCTTGTCATGAAAAGGCCGAGCGGCCCTGTGCGGGGCATGACCAAAGGCCGGAGGAGAACGGGAACATGCGTCACATTCTGTTTGCCACGACGTTTCTTGCCTCGATCGCGGCCGTTGGCGCCGCGCAGGCGCAGACCCGTCAGGTCAATGTCTACAACTGGTCGGACTACATCGACGAACAGGTGCTGAAGGACTTCGAGAAGGAGACCGGCATCAAGGTTCGCTACGACGTGTTCGACTCAAACGACGTGCTGGAGACCAAGCTGCTGGCCGGCAAGACCGGCTACGACATCGTCGTGCCGACGGGCGCGTTCCTCGGCCGCCAGATCCAGGCGGGCGTGTTCCAGAAGCTCGACAAGTCGAAGCTGCCGAACCTCGTCAACATGTGGCCGGATATCTCCAAGCGGCTCGCGGCCTATGATCCGGGCAACGAATACGCCATCAACTACATGTGGGGCACCACCGGCGTCGGCTACAACATCGCCAAGATCAAGGAGCGGATGCCGGACGCGCCGGTCGACTCGGCGGCGATGGTGTTCAATCCGGAGATCGTCGCCAAGTTCAAGGACTGCGGCGTGATGATCCTCGACGCGGCCGACGAGGTCGTGCCGGCGGTGGCGAACTATCTGGGGCTCGACCCCAATACGACCAAGGAAGAAGACTTCACCAAGATCCGCGAGCACATGAAGCTGGTGCGGCCGTCGGTGCGCAAGTTCCATTCCTCGGAATATATCAACGCGCTCGCCAATGGCGATGCGTGCCTCGTGTTCGGCTGGTCGGGCGACGTCAAGCAGGCGCAGACCCGCGCCGAGGAGGCGAACGCCAAGAAGAAGGACAAGGCCAAGCACGTGATGATCGACTACGTCATCCCGAAGGAAGGCGCGCTGATGTGGTTCGACAACATGGCGATCCCGTCGGACGCCAAGAACGTTGCCGAGGCGCATGAGTTCCTCAACTACATCATGAAGCCGGAAGTCTCGGCGAAGCTGACCAACTACGTGCAGTATCCGTCGGGCAACCTTGAGGCGCAGAAGTTCGTCGACAAGGCGGTGCTCGACAACCCGCAGATCTACCCGAAGCCGGAGACGGTCGCCAAGCTGTTCACCAACAAGGTGAAGAGCCAGGCCGAGCAGAAGGCGCTGACCTCGCTGTGGCGCGACATCAAGCGCGGGCGCTGATCACATCAGGCAAAGGCGGCCGGCGCAACACGCGCCGGTCGTCCGACCGCCGGCACGAGCGGTGGACCGACCCCGACACAACAACAATCCGGGGCGGTGACAATGATGGCATTGGACAAGGATCACGGATGACGACCCGGTCGGTCCGTCATGCCCGAGAGGCGTGGCGGGGCGGGGAGCGGCCAAACCGTTGAGGGGCGGAGAACATCATGGGTGCAAAGACCTTGGGGCCGGTCAGGCGACGGTTTTCGCCGTGGAACGACCCGGACGCGAAGCCACTGATCGAATTCAAGAACGTGATCAAGCGTTTCGGCGACTTCACCGCCGTCAACGACGTGTCGCTGAAGATCTACGAGCGCGAGTTCTTCGCGCTGCTCGGCCCGTCGGGCTGCGGCAAGACGACCCTGATGCGGATGGTCGGCGGCTTTGACGAGCCGACTTCGGGCGATGTGCTGCTCGACGGCAAATCGATCAAGGGCGTGCCGCCGTATCACCGGCCGGTCAACATGATGTTCCAGAGCTACGCGCTGTTTCCGCACATGAACGTGAAGGAAAACATCGGCTTCGGCTTGAAAATGGACGGTCTGCCGAAGGGTGAGATCGACGCGCGCGTTCAGGAAATGCTGAAGCTGGTCAAGCTTGAGCCGTTCGCGACGCGCAAGCCGCACCAGATGTCGGGCGGACAGCGGCAGCGCGTGGCGCTGGCGCGGTCGCTGGCCAAGCGACCGCGCGTGCTGCTGCTCGACGAGCCGCTCGGCGCGCTCGACAAGAAGCTGCGGGAAGAGACGCAGTTCGAGTTGATGGACCTGCAGATGACGCTCGGCATGACCTTCCTGATCGTGACCCACGACCAGGAAGAGGCGATGACCGTCGCCGACCGCATCGCGGTGATGGATCACGGCAAGCTGATCCAGGTGGCGCCGCCCTCGGAGATCTACGAGCAGCCGAACTCGAAATATGTCGCGGACTTCATCGGCGACATCAATCTGTTCGAGGGCAAGGTGGCGGCCTGCGCCGACAATGTCATCCGGATGGAGTCGCCGGCGCTCGGCACGGTGATCGAGGTCGAGGACGACGAGCACTGCACCGTCGGCGAGGACGCCTGGTTCGCGGTGCGGCCGGAAAAGATGCGCATCAGCCTCGATCAGCCGGCGCAGACCGGGCTCAACGTGGTGGCGGGCGAGGTCTGGGATATCGGCTATCTCGGCGACAGCTCGATCTATCACGTCAAGCTAGCCAACGGCAAAACCGTGCGGGCGACCATCGCCAATACCGACCGCATGGTGGAACGGCCGATCGGCTGGGAAGACAAGGTGTGGCTGACCTGGCCGCGCGATGCCGGCGTGGTGCTGACGCGCTGAGGTGTCGCCGGTTCCGGCGGCCCGGCGCGGCGCGCCGGCGGGCGGGTTTGTGGTTCAACGGTCCCCGGGCGTGGCGCGAGGTTGCGACTGGCCTGAAGGACCCCGGCGCGGCGCCTCGGGCGCGCGTTTCACCCGAAATCTGGTTGGCGCGCGGCCTTGCGAGGTCGAGGCGCCTTTTCGAAGGGATGGCGTAATGGCTGGATTGGCGCCTCCAACCGCGGGGGGCGGGAACGCGGCTCCGGCGAGTTCGCAGAACGGCTGGACCCAGAGGATCGTGATCCTGGTGCCCTATGTCTGGCTCCTGGTGTTCTTCCTCATTCCGTTCTTCATCGTGCTGAAGATCTCGCTGTCGGAGCAGGTGCGCGCCGCGCCGCCCTATGCGCCGGTGTTCGACATCCTGACGGATCCGGCGGCGACGACGCTTGAGAAGCTGTCGATGCTCGGCTTGGGCAATTTCGGCCGGATCTTCTCCGATACGCTCTACATCGAGGCGTATCTGACCTCGGTGGTGATTGCCGGCATCTCGACCTTCGCGACGCTGCTGATCGGCTATCCGATCGCCTATGGCATGGCGCGGGCGCCGCGCGAATGGCGGGCGACGCTGCTGATGATGGTGATCCTGCCGTTCTGGACGTCGTTCCTGATCCGCGTCTATGCCTGGATCGGGATCCTCGCCGACGAGGGATTGCTCAACAATGTCCTGATGGGGCTCGGGCTGATCGACGAGCCGCTGCACATCATGTCGACCAATTACGCGGTGATGATCGGCATCGTCTATTCCTACCTGCCGTTCATGATCCTGCCGCTCTATTCGGCGCTGGAGAAGATGGACGACACGCTGCTGGAAGCGGCGCAGGATCTTGGCTGCACGCCGTTCAAGTCGTTCTGGCTGGTGACCTTCCCGCTGTCGCTGCCGGGCGTAATCGCCGGGTGCTTCCTGGTGTTCATTCCGGCGGTCGGCGAGTTCGTCATTCCGGATCTGCTCGGCGGCTCGGAAACGCTGATGATCGGGCGGACGCTGTGGGAGGAGTTCAGCTCCAACACCGACTGGCCGCTGTCGGCGGCGGTGGCGATCCTGCTGCTGCTGTTGCTGGTGGTGCCGATCGTGATCTTCCAGAACCAGCAAGCCAAGATGCAGGAGAGCGGACGATGAGGAAAGTCTCCCTGTTCAACGTCGCCTCGCTGACCTTCGGCTTCGCGTTCCTGTATCTGCCGATCCTGCTTCTGGTGATGTACTCGTTCAACGAGGGACGCAGCGCCGCCGTCTGGGTCGGGTGGTCAACCAAGTGGTATGTCTCGGCGTTCAATAACGGCCAGCTGATGGATGCGGCCTGGGTGACGATCCGGGTGGCGCTGATGTCGGCAACGGTGGCGACGGTGCTGGGCACCGCCGCGGCGCTGGCGCTGACGCGCTACACGCGGTTTCGCGGGCGGCTGCTGTTCTCGGGCATGATCTATGCGCCGCTGGTGATGCCGGAAGTGATCACCGGCCTGTCGCTGCTCTTGTTGTTCGTCGCGGTCGACTTCGAGCGCGGCTTTTGGACGATCACGCTGGCGCATATCACCTTCACCATGTGTTTCGTGGCGGTGGTGGTGCAGTCGCGGCTGGTGTCGTTCGACATGAGCCTCGAGGAGGCGGCGCAGGATCTCGGCTGCACGCCGTTCAAGACGTTCTTCCTGATCACGCTGCCGATCATCATGCCGGCGGTGGTGTCGGGCTGGATGCTGGCGTTCACGCTGTCGATCGACGATCTGGTGATTTCGTCGTTCAACACCGGGCCGGGGGCGACGACGCTGCCGATGAAGATCTATTCGGATGTGCGCCTTGGCGTGAAGCCGGAAATCAACGCCGTCTGCACGATCCTGATCGTCATCGTCTCGATGGCGGTGATCGCGGCGTCGATCATGACCAAGCGGCAGGAAATGGAGCGTCAGCGGGCGGAAAAGCTGGCGATGGCGCAGACCTGAGCGACGATGCGGGCGAGGTGACATGAGCGATGTAAAAGTGCTGAGCGTCGACCTCGGGCCGGTGGCGGTTCTCGACGATCCGGTGCCGGAGGAGCGCCGCATTGCCGGGGTGCCGATGCGGGGCGCGCGCTCGACCTATGACAGTGACAAGGACGGCTTTTATGCCGGGGTGTGGGAATCCGAGCCCGGCGCCTGGCGGGTCAGCTACGATGAGGACGAATTGTGCGTGATCCTCGCCGGGCGGATGCGGCTGATCGCCGATGACGGCACGGTGGCGGAATATCGTGCCGGCGAGGCCTTCGTGGTGCCGCGCGGCTTCCGGGGCACGTGGGAAACGATCGAGCACGTGCGCAAGATCTATGCGATCTCGGTGTGACGGCAAGAGCTTGAGCGACCAGCGACGCTGGCGTTGGTTCCGACTCCCTTGGTGAGGGACCGGCATCGCGGTCAGCGGATCTCGGGATCGAAGTCGTCGCCGTCGTCGAGCTCGACGACCGGAATGGCGTAGCTGCCGTTGAGCCAGCGATTGAGGTCGACATCGGCGCAGCGCTTGGAACAGAACGGATAGTTGGCGGCGAGGGACATCCTGCCGCAATTGGGGCAGGGGCGAGTCGGGCGGACGTCGGCGGGCGTGGTCATGGAGAATTTCTAGACCAGGATCCGTCCGGACGGAACCGAAACCTGAGCCGCGCTGCAACGCCGTGCCGCGGGCGTCGGCATGAACGGGCAGACGCCGGGGGGCGGCGTCAGGCGAGGCTGAGGCCGCCGTCGACGACCAGTTCGATGCCGGTGATGACGCGGGCTTCCTCGGAGGCGAGGAACAGCGCGGCGCGGGCGATATCGAGCGCGTCGCAGTCGCGGCCGAGCGGCGTGCCGGCCTGGGGCGGACCCGGCAACACGGCATTGACGCGAATCTTGCGGCTGGCCCATTCGTGGGCGGCGGTGCGGGTCAATTGCGACAACGCCGCCTTGGAGACGTGGAAACCGGCATCGGGCCGGCCGAACTGGCGGAAGGCGGCGGTCGACGACAGGTTGACGATGCTGCCGCCGCCGGTTTCGGCCATGGCGGGCAGGGCGTGCTTCATCATCAGGAACGTGCCCTTGAGGTTGACGTCCATGACCCGGTCCCAATCTTCCTCAAGGCAGTCGACGACGCCGCCGGGGGAGGAGAGATCTGAATTGTTGCTGAGGATATCGATGCGGCCGAAGCGGTCGAGCGCGGCGGCGACGATGGCGCGGGCTTCCGACTGCACCGCCGGATCGCCGGCAACGGCAATGGCCTCGCCGCCCTCGGCACGGATCAACGATGCCGCCGCCTCGGCCGCCGGCAGGCTCAGGTCGGCGCAGACGACGCGGGCGCCCTCCTGGCCGAACAAGGTGGCGATTGCCCGGCCGATGCTTCGGCCATGGTGCTCGATGCCAGCACCCACCACCACCGCTACCTTGCCTAGCAGCCGCCCGGCCATGGTTCTTGGTCCC
>JAEULV010000050.1 GCA_016793065.1 Hyphomicrobiaceae bacterium | reverse complement strand
AAAAAACAAAAAGGCCGGCGTGGTGGCGCCGGCCTTTTCGGGATTGTTGGGGACAGGGATCAGTCGATGTCCGGCTGATCGTCGCCCATCATGTCGTCGTCGTGGGAGCTGCCTTCCGGGGCCGGCTGGTTCTCGCCGACGGTCAGGTTGACCGCCTTCGGACCCTTGCCGCGCTTGTCCGGCTCGGTCTCGAACGACACGACCTGGCCCTTTTCGAGGGTGGTCAGGCCGGAGCGCTCGACCGCCGAGATGTGAACGAACACATCCGGGCCGCCCTCTTCCGGGGTGACGAAGCCGTAGCCCTTTTCGGCATTGAAGAACTTCACGGTGCCGTTCTGACGCGGGCCGCGCTCGACAGGAGCGCGCGGGCCGCCGAAGCCGCCGCGATCGCCGCCGCCGTCCTCACCGAACGGACGACGCGGGCGGAAACCGCCACCACCGCCGCCACCGCCGAAGCCGCCACGGTCGCCGCCGCCGAAGCCGCCGCGATCACCACCACGGTCGCCGCCGCCGCCGAAGCCGCCGCCGCCACCGAAGCGACGTCCACCGCCGCCACCGCCGCCGCCGAAGCCGCCACGGTCGCCGCCGCCGAAGCCGCCGCGATCACCACCGCCGAAACCACCACCGCCGCCGCCGAAGCCGCCGCGATCACCACCACCGAAATCATCGCGGCCGCCAAAGCCGCGATCCCGCTTATCGAAACCGCCCCGGTCGCCACCGAAGCCACCACGGTCACCGCCGCCGCCACCAAAACCACCGCGATCACCACGACCGCCACCAAAACCACCACGATCCCTCATTCCAAGTCCTCTCACGGGGGCCGCACCCCCTTACGCCTATCGGCCGGTCCGCTGGTTAAACGGTCCGGAAGTCCACCGGGCGGGCCCCCTTGAAAGCCTCGTCCCGGTCATCGCGCTGGCCAGCTGGAGGGAACTCCGGGCCAGCAAGAACGCGAGTTCTGTCATCGCGACGCAAAGCCACGATGGATGTCGTCTCGGCAGTGTCGACAATCCAGCTATTTGCACGCTTCGGAGCGTCCCGATCGGTGCCTCGACGTCCTCCCCGGTCTCGGGCGAGAGCGTCGCATGGTCCCACAGTTCCGTCGTTCGGGCGCAAACCGGTCAATTCCGGACGCCCTTGGCCTTCGTCCGGATGAACCGGCTGAAAGCAACGTCGATTGCTCACAGGTCGTGCTGACCGCCTCGTTAAAGTCTGATCCGCCGCCACCTCTGAATATGAACCACCCGACGTCGATAAGCAAGGTCGCACGGGCGTCGTTTTTGGCGAAATTGCGAGCGGAATTCCGCGCCGCGATGCACAATGGCCACGGCAAACGCGGTATTGCCGCAGGGCTCCCGGCTGTTGAACACCTGTTGAACATCGGCGCGTCAGCAAGGCGGTCGACCGGCCTGGCCGCGCGGGCGGCAAGGCGCCGCCACGAACCGTTCCGGTGGAGCCCCGGGGAGATCCCGGGGCCGAAACGACGGACGCGCGCGGTCGCTGGCGTCAGAAGTCGCCGCCATCGAAGCCGGAGGAGAAATCGTCACCGCCGCCGGCGTCCTGGGCCTCGGCCTTGTCGTCGCCGGCCTCACCGGCCTCGCTGGCCTTGGCCTCATCGCCGCCGAAGGCGCTCATCACCGCGCTGGCGAGCAGCATGCCGCCGGCGACGCCAGCCGCCGTCGACATGGCGCCGGCGAGGAAGCCGCCGCCCGCGGCCGGGGCCTGCTGGCGATTGCCCCAGGGCGAAGCCTGGGTCTGCGGCAGCGGCGGGGGCATGCCGGGACCGGCATTCGGCCCGGCGCCATAGGGACGGCCGCGCATCGGCGGCTCGACCGGGCGGGCGCCGCCGCCGAACAGGCTGGACAGGAAGCCGCCCTGCGGCCGGCTCTGCAGATCGCGCAGCTGATATTGCAGATCCTCGATGGCAGCGTTCATCTGCTGCATCATCTGGTCCTGGGCATGGATCGTCTGGGCCATGGCATAGGCCGCGCCGGGATTGGCGCTAAGCTGTTCGCCGATGAAGCGCTCGGCATCCGGGTCGCGATCCCTCGGAATCGAGGTCTTCACCTTGTCGAACAGTCCGCCGATAATCTCGCGTTCCTGCGGTGTCATGGTCGTTCTTCATCCTCTCGTTCGATTCGGGCGGTCCTCCCGCCCGTGTCGAAGATGTGGGGCGGCTTTCGGGCGTTTGCCAGAGCGGCGGGCAACCATGACGACAATTTCATCCGGCACCCGCCGATGGGCGGCAAAGCGCGACCGGCTCATGGGCTCAGCGGCTCACTGGGCGAGCAGTTCGACGCGGCGATTGCGGGCGCGGCCTTCCTCGGCATCGTTGGCGGCGACCGGGGCGAGCAGGCCGACGCCGGCAGCCTTCAGCCGGCCGGCGGCGATGCCATGGGCCTTGACCAGTTCGGCGACGACGGCGTTGGCGCGGGCGGCCGAGAGCTGCATGTTGAAGTCGAAGCCGCCGACATTGTCGGTGTGGCCGACGACGTAGAGCTTGCGGGCGGGTTCATCGCGCAGCATGCGGCCGATCTCGTCGATGGTCGGCTTCGATTCCGGCTTGAGGCTGGCCTTGTTGAAGTCGAACTGGATGCCGTAGAGGGCGATCTTGCCGTTGGCATTGAGACCCTTGACCATCTCGGCGGCGCTGACCAGCACCATGCGGTCCTTCAGTTCGCCGATCTGCAGGAAGTCGAGGCGGACCATGACCTGGCCCTTGGCCGGGGCGAATTTCGGATTGTAGCCGCCCTGGAAGTCGACGATGTAGAGCACCGCCCAGATCTTGACGCCATCGACCTCCTTCGAGGCGACCGCATAGCGGGCGAATTGCTCGCTATAGCCGAAGATCTGGCCGCCGGGGCCGAAATCCTGGAAGAAGCTGCCATGGCCACGGCCGATATCGGCGCCCTTGGCCTCGAAGGAAATGGCAAAGCCCTTGGCTTCCAGATCGAGCTTGTAGTTGCGGAACACCTCGGCCGACGACGGGCCGACCGGGACGGCATAGGCGAGCTGGTTGAGGCGGCCCTCGACCTCGGTCACGCTGGCGCCGAGGGGCTTGTGGGCGTTGAAGTCGTAGCCCTCGAAGCGGCCGTTGACGAGGGTGTATTCGGCGAAGTCGCGCTTGTCGCAGAAGACGATGCTCGACCCTTCGAAGCGCTTCAGGTCGTTGAGATCCTTGCAGCCCGGCGCATCGGCGGCCAGGGCAAGGGAGGAAAGCGCCAGCCCGAGGCCAAGGCCGAGGACGGCGGCGAGGCGGGACGGGCGCAGCAAGGCGTGGAAACGATCGAACATGGAGGCTCCGGGGGGATGGGGGCGGGAAAAGGCAAGGAAGGCGGTCGCGAGCAGCGGCTCAGGCAATGGTTCGCGTCCGGTCGCGGAATCGGCTTGGTGCGACAGGGCCGACGGCCGGCCCGGCTCAGACCGGGGCCGAAGCGAGGCGATCATAGTCGATGGTGACGCAGGCGCCAGCGGCGGCGTAGCGATGGACGAGACCGTCGACCTTGCCGACCCAGATGACGTGATCGGCGCCGACCGGGCGACCATTGGCCGGGGCTGTGCGATAGGTGATCACAGTCATTTCGATGCCGGCGATGGTCTCGTCGTCGCGACGCGCGGCCGTCTCGACGGCGGCGGCGCTGGCGGCCCACTCGATCGCGGCGCGGCGCCCGTCGGCGGTGAAATACATCTTGCGGCAGACGCCGGCCGGCAGGCGATGGTAAAGGTGATCGCCGAGGACCAGGGTTTCGATGCGGGTGCCGGCGTCGGGCAGTTCGATGATCTGGCGATAGCCGGCAACCGTCGCGACGCGATCCCAGGCGGCCTCGACCGCGAGAACCCAGTCGGCGCTTGCGGCCACCGGGGGCAGCTGCGGATGGGCGGAAACCGGGGCTGGGGCAAGGCACGACATGGGGGCCATCCGAACTGAACAGTGACTGGAGCGACGGCGCGGGCCGCGCGCCGATACCGGTCAGTCGCGCCAATCGGCGAACGGGTTCAATCCAAGCCGGCGAATTCGCCCGGGACGACAGGGGCGGCGCAGGCGGCGGTTGCCCGCGGTTTGCGCGACCGGCGCCGGCGGGGCTCTTGCGCGGGGGGCTGGCTTTCTGCCATTGACGGACCATGTTCAAGGTTACCCTACGCCCCCGAACCGTCGAGGTCCCCATGGCGCCGCCGATCCGCATTGCCGTCGTTCCCGTGACCGCGTTCCAGCAGAACTGCTCGATCATCTGGTGCGACAAGACCAAGAAGGCGGCGGTGTTCGATCCCGGCGGCGATGTCGACAAGATCCTCGGCGCCATCGCCAAGGTCGGGGTGAAGGTCGAGACGATCTATCTGACCCACGGCCATCTCGACCACGCCGCCGGCGCCGACGAGTTGCGCGAGAAGCTCTCGGCGCAGAACGGCGCGCCGGTGCCGATCGTCGGCCCGCATCTCGACGACAAGTTCCTGCTCGACACCCAGGTCGAGGCGTGCCGGCGCTGGGGCCTGCCGGAGGGACGCGACGTCGCGCCGGACCTGTGGCTGGGCGAAGGCGACACGGTGACGATCGGCGAGGTTTCCTTCGACATCCTGCATTGCCCCGGCCACTCGCCGGGCAGCGTCGTCTATGTGCTGCGCGAGGCGGCCGGCGCCGATGGCGGCAAGGGCGCGGCGCGCTTTGCCGTGGTCGGCGACGTGCTGTTCAAGGGCTCGATCGGCCGCACCGACCTGCCGCGCGGCGACCACGCCCAGCTCATCCGCTCTATCATGAGCAAGGTCATCCCGCTCGGCGACGACGTCGCCTTCCTGCCCGGCCACGGCCCGATGGGCACGATCGGCGAGGAACGGCTGACCAACCCGTTCCTGACCTGAGGGGGCGGGCGAAGGGGCACTCGACCATTTTGGCCAAATCAGCTAATTTGCCGATTATCGCCAATCTGACCCGTGAGGCATGCATGACGCGGTTTTCCCTGACTGATCTCGGCAATCGATCGGGAGAAGTCGTCGAGGCGGCCTTCAGCGGCCCGGTCGAGATCACCAAGCGTGGCAAGCGCAAGTTCATCCTGCTCACGGCCGAGCAATTCGATCGGCTGACGCAACAGAGCTCGCAACGGGCACACAGCGTCGAAAGCCTGACGGAGCCCGAACGGAACCTGCTTCTGGCCGGTCTCGACGCCATCGCGGACGACGATGCCGACGATGACTGAGCCGGAACACGGGCATATCATTCTCTATTCGTATCTGTGGGCTCGAGAGCATCGGCGTGGCGAAGAGAGTGGCCGCAAGACACGGCCGACCTGCGTCATGCTGATCGTAGCCGGCAAGCACGGAGAACGGCAGACGCTGCTGTTTCCGATAACCAGCCGCCCACCCGGACCATCAACCCAATTCGTTGAGGTGCCGGAGATCGAGGCGAGACGCGCCAACCTCTCCACGCCCGCATGGGTCATCGTCGACGAGTTCAACACCGACGATCTGGCCCGATCGTGGGCGGTCCAGGCGGTTCGGCCGCTTGGGCGCTTTTCCCGCCGGTTCATGTCGCGCATCGCGGCGGCAACGGCAGCCGCGATCAGGGCGGGAACCGCGAAAAGCGTGCCTCGCCGGTAGCCTCGACGAGATCAACGCAAGACCCGAACCTGGCCTTTGGGGGCAACGCAACGAGCTTCGTTCAGGCCCGGACGCCGCGAAGGACGCCGCCCTTGATGCCAAAGACCGAAGGCGCTGAACGCAACGACCCGCCGGTGGCTGTGCTGCCGCCGGCAGGTCGCGGATCGGGGTGGCGTCGCGGGATCAGGTTTCGAAGCGGTAGTGCTTGAACTGGTCGCGGAGCGTGGTCTTCTGGATCTTGCCGGTGGCGGTATGGGGGATACCCTCGACGAAGACGACGTCGTCGGGCATCCACCACTTGGCGATCTTGCCGGCCATGAAGTTGAGGATGTCCTCACGGCTCGGATCGCGGCCGGGTTTGGCGACGACGATGAGCAACGGACGCTCGTCCCACTTGGGATGGACGATGCCGATGACGGCAGCCTCGGCGACATCGGGGTGGCCGATGGCGAGGTTTTCCAGATCGATCGAGGAGATCCATTCGCCGCCGGACTTGATGACGTCCTTGGCGCGATCGGTGATCTGCATGTAGCCGTATCCATCGATGGTGGCGACGTCGCCGGTGTCGAACCAGCCGTCGGCGTCGAAGTTCGAGGCGCCCTCGCCCTTGAAATAGGCGGCGGCGACCGCCGGGCCGCGCACCTTCAGCCGGCCGAAGATCTTGCCGTCGCAGGGCAGCGTCTTGTCCTCGTCGTCGACGATCTTCATCTCGACGCCGAAGGGCGGGAAGCCCTGCTTCTGCTGCAGGTCGAGGCGGGCATCGCCGGTGAGGCCGGCGGTCTCGGGCTTGGGCGAGCAGATGGTGCCGAGCGGCGACATCTCGGTCATGCCCCAGGCATGGGCTACCTCGACGCCGTAGGTTTCCTGGAAGGCCTGGGTGACGGCGCGCGGACAGGCGGCGCCGCCGATGATGACGCGCTTCAGCGTCGAGATGCGGCCGAAGGTCTTTTCCAGATGCTGCAGCAGCATCAGCCAGACGGTCGGCACGGCGGCGGTGATCGTCACCTTCTCGGTTTCGAGCAGCTCGTGGATCGAGGCGCCGTCGAGCTTGGCGCCGGGCATGACCAGGGCGGCGCCGGTCATCGGCGCGGAGAAGGCGAGCGACCAGCCGTTGGCGTGGAACAGCGGCACGACCGGCATCACGGTGTCGCGGGCCGACAGGTTGAGCATGTCGGGCATCGCCGCCTGGAAGGCGTGCAGCACGTTGGAGCGGTGGGAATAGACCACGCCCTTGGGATTGCCGGTGGTACCGGAGGTGTAGCACATGCCGGCGGCGGTGTTTTCCGGGAACTCGTGCCAGGTGAAGTTGCCGTCGCGGGCGGCGATCCAATCCTCATAGGCGACGGCGCCGCGCAGCTTGGTGTCCTTGGGCATGTGCTCGGCGTCGGTGAGCACGATCACCTGCTCGACGGTCGGGAGCTTGTCCATGATGCCTTCGATCAGCGGAACGAAGGTCAGGTCGATGAACAGCAGCCGGTCCTCGGCGTCGTTGATGATCCAGGCGACCTGGTCGGGGAAGAGGCGCGGGTTGACCGTGTGGTAGATGGCGCCGAGGCCGAGCAGGCCGTACCAGACCTCCATGTGGCGCCAGGTGTTCCAGGCGAGCGTGCCGATGCGATCGCCGAGCTTGATGCCGTGCGCTTCGAGCCCCTGGGCCACCTTGCGGGCGCGCAGGTGCATGGCGCCGTAGGTGGTGCGATGGATCGGCCCCTCGACCGAGCGCGACACGACAGGGCGGTTGGGGTGTTGGGCGGCGGCGTGGTCAAGAATCTTGTGGGCCAGAAGCGGCCACTCCTGCATAGTACCGAGCATGCGTTCCTCCGCGCGAACCGAAACAGTCGAAAATGTTTCGGAACCGGCTTGTCATTTTGTTCTTGCCCGTCGATATGGAGGCCACATCCGAGGACCTTAATCAAGGTCATCCATGGTTCTATCCGGACCATGCGGCGAAAAGTTCCGGTTGCGGCTCTTCCCCGAGGCGCCGCGCTTTCCGGCGTTGTTCAGGAAGCCTGCTGCCATGTCGTCGTCTCCCGCTTCGGTCTGCCCGATCTGCCTTTCCAGCGATGCCCATCAGGTTTCGGCGCTCGACCGACATGGCAAGGCGCTGGCGACGATCGTCTGCCGCGCCTGCGGGCATGTCCACAACGACCCGATCCCGACCGACGCCGAGCTTGAGGACTTCTACAGCAACCACTACCGGGTGGCCTACAAGGGCGCGGCGCGGCCGCGGCCGCGCCAGATCGCGCGCAATTTCAAGCGGATGGAGGCCTTCTTCAAGGCGTGGTGGCCGTTGATGCGGTCGCGCCGGCGGGTGCTCGATGCCGGCTCGGGTTCGGGCGAGTTCCTGTATTTCGCCGCCAATCTCGGGCTCGAGGCGCTCGGTGTCGAGCCGAACCGCGACTACTCGGCCTATACCCGCGACGATCTCGGGCTCAACGTGATCACCGCGCGGATCGACGATCAGGACTTCGCGCCCGGCTCGTTCGATCTCATCCGCCTCAACCATGTGCTCGAGCACCTGAACGATCCGGTGGCGGCGCTGTCGCGACTGAACGGCTGGCTGGCCGATGACGGCATCCTCTATGTCGAGGTGCCGAACATCATCGACTACGCGCGGACGAAGTCGCGCGGCAACATGTTCCATTACGGGCATATTTCCAACTTCTCGCCGTGGACGCTGCGGGCCTGCGCCGGGCGCGCCGGGCTGATCGAACTGGCGGAGGTGAAGTCGGAACTGGGCGAGACCACCGGCACGTTCTTCCGCAAGGGGCCGGCGTGGTCGGCGAAGGATGCGGTCTACCGCGCCAATGCCGAGCGGGTGCAGGCGGCGATCAAGGCGCATTATTCGGGCACGCGCAGCCCGATCGACCGGGCGGTGCGGCTGGCGCAGAAGCTGACCATGCGGCTTTCGGAAGCCCGCATCGGCGGAAAGCTGGGGGAACCGGCGAAAATCGGCGCCCACTATCTCGACCGCTTCCGCGCCGGCGGGCAAGGTCGCGGCTGAACCCACCTGACGCGCCGGAGATCGCCATGACCGCCACGCCCAATGCCGATGTCGCCAAGCTCTCGTTCGAGGACGCGCTGAAGGAGCTGGAGACGATCGTCACCAAGCTGGAGCGCGGCGACGTTCCGCTGGCCGAATCGATCGCGATCTACGAACGCGGCGAGGCGCTGAAGCGGCGTTGCGACGCGCTGCTGCGCGAGGCCGAGGCCCGGGTCGAGAAGATCCGCGCCGGCAGCGACGGTGCCGCCGCCGGCACAGAACCGCTCGACGTCGGCTGACGCCCCCTCCCCCGGCGCGGCGCCGGCCGGTTACTTGCCGAAGACCTTGTCCCAGCTCGCCGGATCCGGACGCGAGCCGTCGCAGGCGACCTGGGCGCGGACTTCCTCCAGTGCGAAGGCGAAGCTCTGCCAGCGCCAGGTGCCGGTCCAACCGCAATCGCCCGGGCCGGAGGCCTTCCACAGGGTCTTCAGCCGGCGGCTGTCGGCGTCATAGGCGACATTGCCGAGCAGGTCGGTGCCGCGCCAGCCGAGGCTCGGATCATAGGCGGCGAAATAGATCGGGGTGATGCCGCCGATCTCGCCGCTTTCCACCACATAGAGCCGATAGGACACCTGGAACTGGCCGCGCAGGCAGGGAACGGCATAGAGCATGGCCGTCGACGACAGGGCGCCGATCACCGGCTTCACCGTCGACAGGCTGGGCGAGAACGGGTCCTCGCAATCGGAGGTGACGTTGTGGCGCTGGACGAGGCGCGGCGGCAGGCCGCTGGAGGCGAGGCGGGCCGCCTTGTCGACGGGCGGTGCCGGCAGCAGCGTCTTCGGCAGGGCGACGGCGGCGCGGGTCTTGGGCTTGAAGCCGGCCTTCTGCTCGAGATAATCGAGGGCCTGGGCGAGGCTTTCGGTGGCAAAATCGGCGTCGTAGGGGCGCCCGCCGATGTCGATGAACTCGACGCGCGCCGATTTCGACTTGAGCAGGGCGGCAAGCACCGCGCCGGCCCGCTTGGGATCGATCAGGAAGAAGGTGTCGACATCGCCGAAGGCGCCGTAGCCGCGTGGCTTGTCGACGGTGGCGATCATCTTCTGGTCGACACGCAGATTGATCGGGCGATCGACGTCGTTGAGGGCGCCGCGGGTGGCAAAGCCGATGGCATAGCCATCCTGCCCGGAAAAGCGGATCACGGTGAGGATTTCCGAGCCGGTGGCGGAGCGGGCGTCGGCCCGGCAGGTGCCGTCGGCGGCGCAATCGGCGATCCAGGGGCCGAAATTGGCGACAATGTTCGAGGGCGTCGGCACGGAGCCGGGCGTTGCCCCGGCCGGCGTCGGGGCGGCCGGGGTTGGCGCGACGGCGGAAGCCGGGGCGGCCGGGGCCGCGGTGTCGGGCGTCGGCGCGGCGGCCGGTTCCGGCGTCGCGGCGGCGGCCGGCGCGGTGGTGTCGGTGCGCAAGCCGCTCGGGGCATCGGCCTGTTGCGCCAGCGTCAAGGCTGGCGCGGACGCAAGGAAAAGGCCGAGGGCAACGGCGATCGGACGGACAGACAGCATCGGCGAGGTGCTCCGGGGAAACAGGCAGTCGGGAAATCCATGGCCGGACAGACCACGGATCGCCGCGTGATTTGATGACAAAGGCGCCGGTTTGATGAACGGCGGCGCCAAGGCTCAGCGTCCGCGCACCGCCGGCAGATAGGTGCGATTGGCGCGGCAGGCGGCGCGATCGACCTCGGGGCAGGCGACATAGCCGCTCAGGTCGCGCTTGTAGCAGATGCGGACCTCGCGCAGGCGGCGGTTGTCGCAGGTGACGGCGATCGCCTCGGCGGCAAGGCCGGCATTGGCGGCGCGGAACTCGGCCTCGACCGCGTCGGGATCGACCATTTTCGGCGCGATGACGCCGGCGAGCGATGCCGGGATGCTGACGCGCTTGTAGAGCGCGCGGGCGGCGTTGAAATAGGCCTCGGGATCGAGACCCGAGCAGGTGCCGTGCTTGCGCCACTCGTGGATCATCAGGCCCTTCGAGGGGAAGATGTCGGTATTGGTGTCGAGCACCCGTTCCGGCACGCGCTGGCCACGGGCGTCGCAGTCGGCGGGATAGCCGCGATCGTGTTGCGGCCAAAGCCCGTGGACGACGAACGAGAAAGGCCGCTCGCACTGGATGTCGTTGCGGCGGTCGCCCTCGGCCTCGCAGTAGCTCGGCGACCAGGACAGCGTCAGGACGTAGAAGTCGAAGCGGCCGGGTTCGTCGGCGCTGCGGCCGTAGCGCGATTGGGCGAAGGCGGCGGAACCGGAAAGCGTGCAGGCAACGACGACGCAGGCAAGGACGGCCCGCGCCAGCAGGCGGCGCAGATGCATGGCTTCAACTCCCGTCAATATTGCGCGGCGGCGCGGCAGCGGCCGTCATAGACGTGCCAGCGATCATGACCGGCGACGCAGAATTCGACGTTCCAGCCATAGCCGGCGAAACCGGCATTGCGCTCGATCAGATAGTAGAGCGTCCGGTGCTTGCCGTTGGTCAGCAGCGTGCGGGCCTGACAGTAGCGGCGGGCGACCGGGCTCGGCCGGTTGACGACGAAGCGCGACTGCCGGGTCTTGTCGATGCCGGCGATGGCGAGACCCGCCGGGGTCAGCTCGGCGGAGGCGAAGCGACCCTGGATGGTCGACAACACCTCGGCCGCGTCGCAGGCCGGAACGGCAAGGCCAGGATCGGCCGACGGACGCCCGGCGAGCAGCGCATCGACCGGCGCGGCGGTCGCGGGAGCGGCAAAGACGAGCGCGAGGGCAAGGGCGGCAACGGCGCGAAGCATGGTGACCTCCGGAACGGTTCGGCGCGACGATGGGCGAGCCGGCCGGTTCGGTCAAGGCGGGAATTGCGTCGCAATTCCCGCCGGCGGCGAAAAGCCCCCTCGGCGACGCAGGGGCGATCCGACCAGCGGCAGTCATGGCAGTCGCGGCTATTCGCCGACCAGCCATTCGACCCGCGCGGCGGCGCCGGGGGCACGGGCGAGGCGCACGGCGAGCAGCGGCAGCGCCGCCTGCAACTCGTCGTGCAGGGTCCAGGGCGGGTTGATGACGATCAGACCGGATGCCGAGAGGCCCGGCAGCTGGCCGGGGGCGGCAATGGCGAGTTCGGCGCGCAGGATCTTGCGGATGCCGAGGCCGGCAATGGTGTTGACGAAGCGGCCGACGCCGGCATGGTCCTTGACCGGGTACCACAGCATATAGGTCAACGTGGCGGCGCGGGCCTGGGCCTCGACCAGGCCGCGCGCCATGGCGGCGAATTCGTCGGTGGCCTCGAACGGCGGATCGATCAGCACCAGGCCGCGCCGCTCGCGGAACGGCAGGAAGCTCTTCAGCGCCAGCCAGCCATCGAGTTCGATCACCTTGGCCTGACGGTCGAACTCGAAGCAGCGCTTCAGCGTCGCGACATCGTCGGGGTGGAGTTCGGTGGCGGTCAGGCCGTCGCCGGGGCGCAGGTGATGGCGAATGATCAGCGGCGAGCCGGGATAGACGGCGCCCGGCGCGCCGGCGCGGATCGCGGCGACGGCTTCAAGATAGGGCGCAAGGAAGCCGGCAAGGGCCGGCGGCAATTCGCCGTCGAGGCGGCCGATGCCGTCGCGCCATTCGCCGGTCTTTTCGGCGGCTTCCGACGAAAGGTCGTAGAGGCCGATGCCGCCATGGGTGTCGAGGACGCGAAACGGCGCGTCCTTCTGCCTGAGATAGGCAAGGATGCGCGCCAGCACGGCGTGCTTGAAGACATCGGCGAAATTGCCCGCGTGGTAGATATGGCGATAGTTCATCGATGGACTTCCCAGGCGGGCCCAGGCGGGCAAGGGGGCCGTTTGATCGTCAGCGACCGGCAGCGCGGCGCTTGCGCAGCAGAGCCTCAAGTTCGGGATCGCCATCCTCAGGCAGGGTGATGCGCGGATAGATCAGCAGGTCGCCGCGACCGCCGGACTTGTTCGGCAGGCCCTTGCCGCGCAGGCGCAGCGGCTTGGCGCCGGTGGTGCCGGCGGGGATGGTGACGTCGCCGCTGCCGTCGAGGGTCGTCACCCGGCTCTTGGCACCGAGAACGGCGTCGTCGAGGCTGACCGGCAGGTCGAGGCGCAGGTCAGAGCCATCGGGACGCAGCGTCGGGTGGGCGGCCGGCACGAAGGTCACCCAGGCATCGCCCGGGGCCTGGCCGGGATGCTCGCTCGCCCCCTGCCCTTTCAGCCGTTTTTTCTCGCCGGGCGGGGTCATCGGGTCGATGGAGACGTCCAGCGTCTTGCCGGTGGGCAATTCGACGCGGACCTTGCCGCCGGCGATGAAGGTTTCGAGCGGGGTCGGGGCGTCGTGGTGGATGTCCTCGCCGCGGCCATGGCCGGCGCGCGTGCCACCACCGGCGCCGGCGAACGGATCGCCGCCGCCGCGACGGCGGGCGCCGCCGAGCATCTGTTCGAGGATGTCGTCAAAGCCGCCGCCACCGAAGCCGCCACGGGCGCCGCCGGGACCCATGTGGACGTCGAAGCCGTCGAAGCCGGCGCCACCGCGCCGGCCGCCACCGCCGAAGCCGCCGAAACCGGCGGCACGGGGCTTGCCCTCGGCGTCGATCTCGCCCCGGTCGAACTGGCCGCGCTTGGCCTTGTCGCCGAGGATCTCATAGGCTTGATTGGCCTCGGCGAAGGCCTGGGTCGCCTTCGGATTGTCCTTGTTGTGATCCGGATGGTACTGCTTGGCGAGACGCCGGAAGGCTTTCTTGACCTCGTCCTCGCTCGCCGTGCGGGCCACCCCGAGGACATCATAGGGATCGCGCATGGAAAACCTGTCGCATTGGGGCGGCGACATGCCGCTCGCGGCGGCGCCTGCCCGGGGAATGGATTGTCAGGCTCGATATGGGGGATGTGGCCGGGCAAATCAAAGGGATTTGACCGTGAATGTGAAATCACCGCGAAAAGCGTGCCGCCGGTCCGGCGACCGTCGACGGTTCAAGCCGGGGGATGCCTTGTCCGTCCACGCATCGGGCGCCATCCGTGCCTTGGCGAAGCAGGTCAGCCCCGCGCCTCGACGGCGGCGGTATTGATGATTTCCCACTGGCCGGCATAGCCCTGACAGGCCTCGGCGCGATAAATGCGGACGCCGTCGATCTTGGCCATGGTGGTGGTGAACTGGCGGCAGGAGGCACCGTTCTTGGCGCGGAGGCTGACGAGGCCGGTGATGGTGCCGTTGGTGCCGGTGCGCTCGTTCACCCATTCGAGCCTGGCATCGGCGGGGGCGTAGAGCGACGAGGCGACGGTCTTGCGGACCTCTTCCCAGTCGGTATCACCAAGCGTCTCGTAGGCAAGTGCCATGGTCTGGGCACCGCGCGGATCGCCGCTGGTGGAGGATGTGCCGGTGATGTCGGCGGATTGCGAGCCAAAGCCGGCACCGAGGGGAATGGTGATCGATCCGCACCCGGCGAGGGCGAGACTTGCGCACAAAACCAACAGGGCCGCATGGACGCGCGAGCCACCGGCTCTATGATAGTCCCGATCGAGCACGACCGACCTCCACTCAAACACAAACGACGCAACACGCCATGACAGACACGTTTCAGGAGAATCCCCCACCGGAGTTAATGTCTGGTGACTTCAGCGACGCGAGCGAGCCATTTCGTCTGTTCGGCGAGTGGATGGCCGACGCGGAGGCGCGCGAGGTGAACGATCCCAATGCCATGGCGCTGGCGACCGTCGACGAGGATGGCCTGCCGGACGTGCGGATGGTGCTGCTGAAGGGGCTCGATCCGCGCGGGTTCGTGTTCTACACCAATTTCGAAAGCGCCAAGGGCCGGCAGATCCTGGCGAGCCGCAAGGCGGCGCTGGTGTTCCACTGGAAGAGCCTGCGCCGGCAGATCCGGGTGCGCGGACCGGTGGAGATCGTCAGCGACGCCGAGGCGGATGCCTATTTCGCCTCGCGGGCGCGGGGCAGCCGGATCGGCGCCTGGGCCTCGAAGCAGTCGCGGCCGCTGGAGAGCCGGTTCGCGCTGGAAAAGGCGGTCGCCGAATACGGGTTGCGGCATGCCATCGGCGAGGTGCCGCGACCGGCGCATTGGTCGGGGTTCCGGATCTTGCCGACGCACATGGAGTTCTGGCACGACCGGCCGTTCCGCCTGCACGACCGCATCGCCTTCCACCGGGCTACGCCGGATGCCGACTGGGGCAAGGAGCGGCTCTATCCTTGAGCCGCGCGACGAGGTCAGAATGAAGTTCGAGATCGAATTCGAGCCGCGCCACGGCGAGGCGGTGCAAGTTTCGCCGCTGGTGCGGCGAATCACCGCCGGCAATCCGGGACCGTTCACCTTTCACGGCACCAACACCTATCTCGTCGGCGACCGGCGGCTGGCGGTGATCGATCCGGGGCCGGACCTGCCGGGACACCTTGAGGCGGTCCTGGCGGCGATCGGCAAGGCCGAGGTGGCGGCGATCATTGTCAGTCATACCCATCGCGATCACTCGTCGCTGGCGGCGGCGCTGGCGGCGCATACCGGTGCGCCGATCCTCGGCGAGGGACCGCACCGGCCGGCGCGGGCGCTGGCGATCGGCGAGATCAACCCGCTTGATGCCAGCGCCGATCATGGCTTCGTCCCCGACCGGGTGCTCGGCGACGGCGACACGATCGCCGGCGACGATTTCACCCTCACGGCAATCACCACGCCGGGGCATTGCGCCAATCATCTGGTGTTCGCGCTGGCGGAGGAGCGAACGATCTTCAGCGCCGATCACGTCATGGGCTGGTCGACCTCGATCGTGGCGCCGCCGGACGGGGCGATGGCGGACTACATGGCCTCGCTCGACAAGATGATCCAGCGCAGCGAGGCGACCTATTTCCCCGGCCATGGGGGGCCGATCCAAAACGGGCCGGATTTCTCGCGGGCGCTCAAATTGCACCGGCTGCATCGGGAGCGGGCGATCCTCGACCGGGTCGGCGCCGGCGACGCGACGATCGTGGCGATGGTCGAGCGCATCTATGCCTCGACGCCGAAGGCGCTGCACGGGGCGGCGGCGCTGTCGGTGCTGGCGCATCTGGAGGATCTGGTGGCGCGCGGCGCGGTGCTGACCGACGGCGCGGTGGCAATAAACGGGCGCTACCGGGCGGCGTGAGGCCGGCGCGGCGGGCGATCAGGGCTATTGCGGGAACATCTCGACCACGACCTGATCGAGGACGCGATGGAACTCGCGAATGCGCTCGGCATTGGCGCCGAGGTCGTGCTTGCCGAAGCGCGAGACCGAGCGCAGGTCGATGCGGGCACCGCCGCTGTCGGGCAAGATGCGGATGGCGACATCGTCGCGGAAACCGAGAACGAGGGTGCGCGCCACCGCCTCGATGCGGCCGCGGTCGCGTTCGTTGACCGGACGATAGCGGTCGACGATGCGCCAGCCGACGCGATCGATCGTTTTCATCACCGCCTGGTCGAGCTCGATGACGTCGATGTCGTAGCGGCGGGTGAGAAGGTCCGGATAGGCCTTGCGCTGGGCCTCGGCCTCTTTCGGGCCTGGCGGATGCAGGGCGTTCATCTGGGGGGTGCGCAGTTCGACGCGGCGGAAGAACGGCGGGTCGGCAAGGTCGGTCGACACCTGATCGAGGCGCGGCAGCGTTGCCATCTCAACGGCGGCGACCATGGCCGGGGTCAGCGTCAGCAGGGCCAGCAGCCCGCCGCGCACGGCATCGCCGAGTCCGTGCGAGCCGTCCTGCCAGATGGAAACGAGAGCGACGATCGCGGCGACGACGCCGGCGGCGGCGAGGATCAGCGCGACCGCGAGCAGCACCAGGAAAGTCGGGGTATCGATGGCGACGAAGCGATGGGCGAGCCCGGCGATCACCAGCATCGGCAGGCTCAGCCGGCCGCACCATGCGGCGATGAGCGCGGCACGGCTGCGGGAACCGGGGTAGCGGGCGATCGCGAGCGTCATCGACAGGACCCGGCGCGGCAATGGTGGCCGGCAGAACCGCCGATCCACCGGCCAGTGATGGCAAACCGCGTCAGTTTTTGCAAATCCGTTTCAGATCCTGCCAGGCGGCATCGCCGATGAGCGGCGTTTTGTTGGCGGCGGCGGCGCCGAGGGCGCGCAGGGCGGCGATGCGCTTCTCGGTGTCGGGATGGGTCGAGAACCAGTTGAGGACGCCGAGATCGGGTTGATCGCGGGTGATTTCCTCCAGCGCGTCGGCAAGTTCGACCGGGGCCCGACCGTCGCCGCGCAGGATCTCGGCGGCGAAGGCGTCGGCGCGGGTTTCCGCCCCACGGCTGTAGCTGGCGTCGATCAGGCCGCGGCCGACGGCGATCGCCAGGGTCGAGCCGGAGAAGTCGCCGATGACGACGCCGAACAGGAACGACAGGCTGGCGGCCTCGCCGAGGCGGCGCAGGCTGTCGCGGTTCTGCACGTGGCCGAGTTCATGGGCGAAGATGGCGGCAATCCGGTTGGGACCTGAGGCCTTTTCCAGCAGACCACGGGTGATCAGCACCTGCCCGCCCGGCAAGGCGAAGGCGTTTGGCACGGGGAAGTCGATGACCTCGACCTTGACCGGAACCACCGGGGTGATACGGGCGAGGATCGGCCGGGTCAGTGCATCGAGGGCGGCGCGGCCGGCCGGCGTCTCGCACACCCGCGCGCCCTTGCGATCAGGCGACAGCATCTTGAGGATTTGCGGGCGGACGACCTCGCCGAGGCGGATTTCGGTGCTGACCGGCAGCAAGGCCGCCACCTGCGAACCGATGGCGGGAATGCCCCAGACCACCAGCCAGACCAGCGATACGGCGGCGGCGAGCGACCAGCCGAGGATCTTGCGGCGGGTCCTGGCGTCGGAGCGGCCGTGAATGTCGATCCTGGCGGCGCGCAGCAGCGGCAGCAGCGTCGGCGCGGTCACTTCCAGGCGGGCGTCGCCGGTGCGATGGGCAAGGCGCACCACTGGCCCGTGGGCATCGATGCGGGTGACGTCGTCGCGCGGCCATTGCTCGATCTGCCGACCGGCGGCGTCGAACAGCGTCAGGCCGGCGCTGTCGAGCCGGAAGCCGACGGGCCGGGCGGCCGGCGTCAGGCCGTCGTAGAATGTACCCGCGCCGGTGATTGTATCGGTCATTGGGTCCGCCTTCCGATCAGATGCCGCCGAAGTCGAAGGATGAGGCGAAATCGTCGCCAAAGCCGGAGACCTGATCGCGACGGGCGACCACATCCTCAAGGGCGGCGGCATTGTAGACGATAACGGAGCGCGCCTTGATGGCGAAAAGCGGGACGGAGAGGAAGCGGATATAGCTGCCGGAATAGGCCACCGCGAACAGGAGGTAGCCGATGATGCCGGCGATGATGATCGAGACTTCCGGGCCGATCACCTTGCCGAAGGCGGTGGCGATCAGCATCAGGATCGCGAACAGGATGCCGGCGACGCCGCCGGATACCGTGGTCATTGCCAGCATTATGAGATACTGGCGATAAAGCGACCAGGCGGTCAGATCGCAGCCGAAGCGGGTGTTGCCGCAGCGGGCAACGCCGACGAAGGCCTTGAATTCCCGGGCCTTGTAATAGGGGAACATCAGCATCCCGCCGAAGACCAGCCACAGCGACGACAGGATCAGGGCGACGAAGGCGCCGCCACCGGCGCCATCGGCGGCACGCATCGCGGCTTCCGGATCGCTGATCAGCCGGGCGACATTGCCGGCGGCGATCGAGCCGAGGACGGAAAGGACAAACGGCCCGGCGACGATGAAATAGGCCAGAAAGTAGGGCTTCATCACCGACCGCGCACTCGCCTCGCTTTCGAACTTGCGATCGCCGAAATAGCTGCGGTTGGTCTTGTAGCGCTCGAGATCGGCGGCGGCCCACGGATAGGCAAGGCCGAGCGTCAGCAGCGTGACGACGGCCCAACCCATGGCCCGCAAGGCATAGATGCCGGAATTGCCGGCCTGCGAGAAGCGGATGCCGCGCCAGACGGTATGCGAAAGCCGGTAGCGACGGGCGCGGAACACCGCCATCTGAAAGACGAAGAAGAACAGGATGGACGAGAGCAAACCCGCGGCGGCGCCGATGAAGCCGTTGTCGGCGAGTTGCAGGTAGCTCAGCGCGTAGATCGGCAAGGTGATGGCGATAAAGACCAGGAAGCCGACGAGCAATTGCACCGCCGTGCCGGTGTATTCGAACGGCGAGTCGCCGAGATAGGTCGTCGACCAGATCGAGGCGCGGATGCGGGTGGTCTGCCAGAAGCGGTAGAAGCCGAGCGTCGGGATGAGCAGCAGCGACGACACGAAGGCCAGATGGTTGATCGTGCGCGGGTTGAAGACGCTGAAGACCTGTTCGCCACCGGTGGGGTTGAAGCCCGGCGACATCGTCGGCGGCAATGTCGGGAAACCACCGCCGGGCGGCGGCGGAGGCAGATCGCCGCCCGGCGGCGCGGGAGGCGGAGGCGGCGGCGTTCCGGCATCGCGCGGGCCGGTGGCGGCATCGCCCGCGGTCGGATTGCGGAAATACTCGCGGGACATCATCTTGTCATAGTCGGTCACGAGCCAGGACCTCCCGGGTCAATTCCGAATCGGCGACACTGAACCGATCCTGCCTTTTCATCGCGAAGACGCCATGGCGCTCCGTCGACCGCGCAAGCGGTCTCGCACCCCCCAGGGGGCAGTTCGGGACGGATCCTATCGCAGCGAAGTTAATGCGACGCGAAACGACAACATTAGCGCGAAGTTCCGGTTCCTTGCCGTTTCGATCCAGAAAACCGCCTGTCGCGCCGATTCAAGATTGCAGCGACTCGCGCCTTGGCTGCATTTTAGGATGTGCCATTGTGCGACGCACAAGTAATCATGCATAAATTTTTGTCACATTGCCCTTGTTTTGATCTAAATCTATGACAAATTCCCCAAACCTGCCGAGATATCCTCACAGGCGCGCCACAATTGGCGAACATATCCAACCGCGCTGGAGCACGGCTGGCATGGTGCCGAGCAATCTCCCTCGGGTGAAAACCTCTCTGTACTTGAGGTTTGTCCGAGAAGACGTGGAATAATACCGGGAGTCAGAGATGTCAGGTCAAATCGAAGCAGTGCGCGTGGACGAGCAACGTACCGACGTTCATCTGGAAAATGCCTACAAGCCGCTGGGAATGTCGGTGCTCAGCGCCGCTGCTTCGTTGAAGAAGCAGGAAAAGGCCAAGCCGTCGACCGCGGTACTCGACTGGGAAGACCAGAACTAAGCCCAGAACCGTGTAATGTGACGGCCGCCTGATATTGCGGTCGCCGCAACGCCTCAGATGCGCCACTCGCGGCAGTGTCCCGGGATGCGCTTCGACATGACCCGGCCCTCGCGGCCGGGTTTCGTCGTTTTGCCCTCCGCGCCTCGATCGGCTGCGGCGCCGAGGGGGGGCGCGGGCTTCCGCTCGCCCCGGCTTTCGGGCTTGACCGTGACGCGACGCGCGTCGAAAGTCCGGCGGGTCCCACGCGAAAGCCGCCATGCTCACCATCTATACCGCCGCCGACACCTGCCTTGCCTGCACCAGCACGATCGAGGGCTCCACCGGTGCGCCGGCGGTCTGGTTCGATCTGATCGATCCGACGCCGGAGGAGGACCGCGAGGTCGAGCGGCGGCTGGGCGTCGCGGTGCCGACGCGCGAGGAAATGCAGGAAATCGAGGCGTCGAGCCGGCTCTATGTCGAGGACGGGGCGCTTTACATGACGGCGGCACTGACGGCGCGGGCCGATACCGAGCGGCCGGTGATCGCGCCGGTCACCTTCATTCTCGCCAATGACGTGCTCGCTACCGTTCGCTACGAGACGCCGCGCGCGATCGCTGCGATCGCGCAGCGGGCGCTGAAGCCGGGATTCGGGCACCTGAGCGGCATTTCCGTCCTGATGGCGCTGATCGAGTCGATCATCGACCGCGCCGCCGACGTGCTGGAGCGGGTCAGCGCCGAGCTGGACGAGGTTTCGCACCGGGTGTTCCAGGCCAATGATTCCGTCGCGGGCCGGGCCGATTCGGGCGTCTACGACCGGGCGCTGAAGGCGATCGGCCGCTCGGGCGGGCTGGTGAGCAAGGAAGAGGAAACGCTCGTCTCGCTGCAACGGATGATCTCGTTCCTGCTCAATGCCGGCAGCGCCGCCAAGCTCGGCAAGGACGACCGCGAGCGGCTGAAGGAGATGCACCGCGACATCCGGTCGATCGCCGAATTCGCTACCTCGCTCGATAACCGGCTGGTGTTCATGCTCGACGCGACCCTGGGTCTCGTCAGCCTGCAGCAGAACAACATCGTCAAGATCTTCTCGATCCTCGCCGTGCTGTTCATGCCGCCGACGCTGATCGCCTCGATCTACGGCATGAATTTCGAGATCATGCCGGAACTGAAATGGACCCATGGCTATGGCTTCGCGCTGGCCCTGATGCTCGGCGCGGCGGCGGCGACCTATCTGGTGTTTCGCTGGCGCAAGTGGCTGTAGAGCCCGGCCGGGGTGGTGCTCGACCGGGCGCCGTTCCGCCCTATCTCTCCCGCAGGTCCACGTCCGGCATGCGGCTTGCCTCGTGATCCGGACGGGGACGAGGCCGGGCGAAACGCGACGGCTGACGGGTTCGGGGGAACGCAGTTCGATGAACGACACGGGATCGAAGCCGGGCTACCGGCCCTCGCTTGCCTATCTGTCGCTTGGCGACGACTATTACGACCCGGTGGCGCCGGCGGACTTTCCCATGGCGATCGAGCGATTCCGCAACCGGCGCTGGGACGGCCGCGTCGGTCTTGACGGGCTCGACGACGAGCGTTTCGCCGCGCATTTCGCCCGATTCCAGCCGTTGCCGGACAATCACCCGACACCGCTGGCATTGCGCTATCACGGCCACCAGTTCCGCGCCTACAATCCAGAGATCGGCGACGGGCGCGGCTTTCTGTTCGGGCAGGTCATCGACGGCGACGGGCGGCTCTTGGATTTCGGCACCAAGGGGTCCGGCCAGACGCCCTATTCCCGCTTCGGCGACGGGCGGCTGACGCTGAAGGGCGGCGTGCGCGAGGTGCTGGCGACCGAACTGCTCGAGGCGCTCGGCGTCTACACCTCGAAGAGCTTCGCCTTGTTCGAAACCGGCGAGGCGCTCCATCGCGGCGACGAGCCGTCGCCGACGCGGTCGAGTGTGCTGGTGCGGCTGTCGCACAGCCATGTGCGCTTCGGCAGTTTCCAGCGCTGGCTGGCCGACAACAACGCCGCGAATGTCGGACGGCTGGTCGACTACGCGGTCGAATGGCTGATGCCGGATTGCGCCCGGGAGAGCCCGGAGGCGCAGGTGCTGGCGTTCTACCAGCGGGTTGGCGACAACGTGGCGCGGATGAGCGCCGAGTGGACCGCCGCCGGCTTCGTCCATGGTGTGCTCAACACCGACAATACGGTCCTCACCGGCGAGAGCTTCGACTACGGACCGTACCGGTTCCTGCCGCATTTCGATCCGCGCTTCACCGCCGCCTATTTCGACCAGACCGGGCTCTTTGCCTTCGGACGACAACCACTGTCGATCAAGTGGAACCTGGCGCGGCTGGGCGAATGCCTGATGCTGCTGGTGCCGATCGACGGGCTGGAGACGGTGCTCGGCGGCTTCGACGAGGCTTATAACCGGTTCCTGCGGGTGGCGATGCTGCGCCGGCTCGGGCTGCAAGCCGGCGACGGCGATGCCGATCGGGCGATGATCGACGCGCTGTTCCGGTTTCTCGACGCGACCCGCATGCCGTTCGAGGCGGCGATGTTCGACCTGTTCGGCGGTCCAGCGCGGCTGACCAAGGCGCTTGCTGGCCCGCGGGCAGCGTTCTACGCCGCCGCCGAATTCACGCCGCTGCGGTCACTGCTGGAAGCGGCGACGCCGGCGCCGGACGCCGGGCTGGCGCACGACTATTTCGACGGCGATCATCCGACGACGCTGCTGTGGGACGAGATCGAGGCGCTGTGGGCGCCGATCGCCGAGCGCGACGACTGGTCCGCCTTCACCACCAAGCTCGCATCGATCGCGCGGGTGCGGGAGGCCTACGGGCTGGCGCGGTGATGGGCGGGGGAAGGCAGAGGACGCATCAATCAGATGCGCAGCCGTAGAAATCAAGCCAACAACGCGGCATTCTCGGGAAATTGGTCGGAGTGGCAGGATTTGAACCTGCGACCCCCTCGTCCCGAACGAGGTGCGCTACCAGACTGCGCTACACTCCGACAGATCGTGGCGCCGAAGCGCTACGGGGCGGCTTATAGCGTTGGCGTATCGGCGACGCAAGCGCCAAGTGGCGGATTCTTGACAGCAATGAAAATCGCGGCCGCGGCTGTGGGTAACTCGCGGCGGCGGCGCGGGCGGCGCGCGGGCGAATTCATCGAAGCGGTTGCCGAGCGGCGCGCATGCGGCTATACGAGCCGACGCTAGGTGCGTCGGTCAACGACCGACGCCCAAGGCGGATTGGGGCGTCGCCAAGTGGTAAGGCAGCGGATTTTGATTCCGCCATCCGAAGGTTCGAATCCTTCCGCCCCATCCAGCCGCTTTGCATCCGCCGCCACGCCAACGCCCCGCCGACCGGACCGACGCTATGCCAGCGAATAGCTGGCGACGCCGACGGAGATGCCGAGGCCCGGCGTCGAGGCGACGAACTGGCCGCCGCAGGCAAACCGGGCAAACGGGATGGTCTCGAACAGCACAAGGCTGCCGCCGAAGCCATTGGCGAACTTTTCGTCCGGCGGGCCGGGGTTGGAATCGAGCACGCCCATAGTCGCGCCGATGCCGAGAATGAAACCGTTGCAGGGGAAGATGTGCTCGCCGAAATGGCCGAGGGCGTGAACGGCGGAACCGTTGCTTTCCATCTCGTAGGTCGAGCGGGCGACGCCGAGCGGCAGGCCCTTGGACAGGCTGCCGGACAGGCATTTGTAACGCACCCGCATGACGTCGCGGGTGATCGTGTTCCTGAGGACGAAAATGCCGGACGAGTAGGTCAGGAACACCGAAGCTGTGGTATCCTCCGACGTCTCGTATTTCCAGTTGGTGCGTTTCCAGTTGTTGCTGTCGAGGCCCATGGGTCACCCTTGATGAATTGAATTGATTGAAGATGGCATTGCAAACGGATTGCCGGCTGGCTCGGCGAGCGGGATGCGAGATCGAGCCGACGGCTCATGGGAAAAATCGGATCTCTGCGAAAAAAAGAGCGGACTACCGCGCCGGTCGGAAACAACAGACACTGCCAAAACGACATCGGGAGCGTACGGGACGGCGGCCGAAAACGCAAGACCGGGCCGGCTTGCGCCGACCCGGTCCCGTTGCTGGCAAGGAGCTGCCTTCCGCCTAACAGCATCGCGGATTTCACCTCAGGCAATCAACAGCAGGTCGTTGGCGGTGAGGCCGTTGACGCCATAGAGGGTGGCGATCAGGGTGGCGCCGCCGGAGGCGCTGCCGTTGGCGTCGAAGATCACCCGGTCGAGGGTGTCGTTCCACAGCACGACCGGGCCGGAGCCAGTGGCATGGGTACCGGTCTGGAAGGCGACGCCCGCGCCGAAATCGACGTCGGCGGCGAGGCCGAGGCCGGCGCGCGACAGTTCGACCCGATCGAGGCCGATCTCGAAATCGTAGACCTTGTCGCCGCCCTCGTTCAGCGCGTTGAAGCGGATCGTGTCGGGCGACAGATCGACGCCGAGGTCGATGCGATCGGAACCGGTGCCGCCGATCAGCAGGTCGACGCCGTTGCCGGCGATCAACCGGTCGGCGCCGGCATTGCCGAACAGCTCGTCATCGACCGAGCCGCCGACCAGCGTTTCGTTGGCGGTGGTGCCGATCAGGCGGTTGGCGAAATCGACGGCGCCGGTGATGTGCTCGATGCCTTCGAGCAGATCCCCGCCAAGGCCGGTGCCGTAGAGGACGCCGCCCTGGCTGACGCCGGCGGCGAGATCGACCGTGACCTCGACATTGGCATCGGCATAGGTGACGCGGTCGATGCCGGCACCGCCGCGCAGGACGTCGGCGCCGTCATAGCCGTAAAGCCGGTCATTGCCGTCGCCTCCGTCGATGGTGTCGTTGCCGCCATAGCCGATGAGCAGATCGTCGCCACCGCCGCCGGCCAACGTATCGGCGCCGGTGCCACCGACGAGCGTATTGACCAGCGCGTCACCGGTGAGATTGCTGCCGACCGTGGTCGAGCCATAGACAAACTCGATGCCGTTCAGCAGGTCGCCATCGCCGCCGGTGCCGAAGGTGATCCCGTCCTGAACCACGCCAGCGCCGAGATTGACGGTCACCGCGACGGTGGACGCGGCATAATTGGCGCGATCGAGGCCGGCGCCGCCGAGCAGGCGATCGGCGCCGGCATTGCCGACGAGCCAGTCGTCGCCGTCGCCGCCGTCGAGCGTGTCGTTGCCGCCGTTGCCGGTGAGCGAGTCATTGCCGCCGGCGCCGAGCAGCGTATCGGCGAGGTTGCCGCCGACCAGCGAATTGGCGAGGCTGTCGCCGGTCAGGTGGTTGGTGGCGGTGGTCGCGCCAAAGACGGTCTCGATGCCGTTCAGCAGGTCGCCGTCATTGGCGGTGCCGAAGGTGATGCCGTCCTGGACGACGCCGGCGCCGAGATTGACGGTGACGCTCGCCGTCGACGAGGTGTAGATCGCCTGATCGGTGCCGCTGCCGCCGAGGATGCGGTCGGCGCCGGCATTACCATAGAACCGGTCGTTGCCGATGCCGCCATCGAGGGTATCGTTGCCGCCATTGCCGATAAGCAAGTCGTCGCCGCCATCGCCGATGAGGGTATCGGCGGCGGCACCGCCGGTCAGGGTGTTGGCGCCGGTGTCGCCGGTCAGGTGATTGGCGGCGGTGGTCGAGCCGTAGACATATTCGATGCCGCTCAGCACATCGCCGTCAGAGGCGGTGCCGGTGGCGAGATTGACGGTCATGCCGACGGTCGAGGCACCATAGTTGGCGCAATCGATGCCGGCGCCGCCGATGAGCGTGTCGGCGTCGCCGTAGCCGAGGAGCTGGTCGTCGCCGTCGCCGCCGTCGAGGGTGTCGATTTCGGCGGAGCCGCGCAGGGTGTTGGCGCCGGCATCGCCGACGAGGTGCAGGCCGGCGATATCATTGACGTTGAGCGTCACCGCCTGGCTGAGATCGGGGGTGGCACCGACGGTGCCGTCGTCGACGTTGATGGTGAACTGATAGCTGGATTTAGTTTCGAAGTCGGCGGTCAGTGCCGACACCAGCCGGATTTCATTGCCGACGACCTTGAACAGCGCCGCATCGGCGCCGGTCAGGGTGATCGTCTCGCTGCCCAGCGCATCATCGGCGAAGGAAACGGTGGCGATGACGGAATTGGCGGCGAGGCGGACGTTTTCGTCGACATCCGGGTCAGCCGGGGTGACAATCAGGCCGGTCGGGGCCTCGTTGACGTCGAGCACGGTGACGGAGACGTCCTGGGTGACTTCGTTGCCATGGGCATCGGTGGCGACGATCCGCACCGCCTCGGTGCTGGCGGCCTCGAAATCAAGGCTGCCGGCAACGCGCAGCTCGGCGGCGCCGGTCGCGGTCTTGACCACCTCGAGCGGGCCGGAATAGACGCCGCCGGCGGTGGTGCGCAGGCTGAAGACGATGTCATCACCGGCGGGGAAGTTGACGTCGGCGACGTCGATCAGCGCGGCAAGCGTGCCGGCGGCGGTGTTTTCGGCGACGGCGATGGTGGCGCTGTCGGCGTCCTCGTCGGTGCCGCCCTCAAGGATCGAGCTGACCGATGGACCATTGGCGGTGACGATCGATTGCGGGCCGGTGCCGGTCGGGGCATCGCGCAGGTCGACGACGATGGCGCCGGGGCCGGTGCCGAACTGGACGCGCTCGACATCGGCGCGAATGATGTCGGTGCCGTCGGCGCCGATGAAGGTGAAGTCGCCGGTGCCGCTGTCGAGGGTGATGGTGTAGGCGGCAAAGCCGGACGAGAAGATCGCCGTGTCGACGCCGCCACCGCCGGAGATGGTGTCATTGCCGAGCCCGCCGGTCAGGGTATCGTCGCCCTGGGCGCCGGAGAGCGAATTGGCGCCGTCATTGCCGGTGACGATGTTGGCAAGGGCATTGCCGGTGGCGTCGGTGTCGCCACTGCCGGAGAGCGTCACGTTCTCGACATTGGCGAGCGCCGCAAGCGAGAAGTCGATGGCGGCGATAACCGTGTCGGTGCCTTCGTTGGCGGCCTCGTTGACGCCATCGCCGACGGCATCGACGTAGAATGTATCATCGCCGGCGCCGCCGAACATGGCGTCGCTGCCGGCGCGGCCGTCGATGATGTCATTGCCGGCCCCGGCGGTGATGCTGTCGGCGCCACTGCTGGTGAAGATCGTGTCGTCGCCGCTCGAGCCGGAGAGATTGACCGCCCGGGTCCCGAGTTCATCGGCGAGATCCAGCGTGCCGGCGGCGGCGAGCGTCAGGTTCACCCGCGAGTTCAGCAGGTCCCAGGAATAGCGGATGGTGTCGAACGCCTCGAACTGTGCCGCGGTAGCCGTGATGTTGTAGTTGCGCGAACTCAGGATCTCGACATTCTCGATGACCGAGGTCGACAGATTCAGCCCACCGGTAACCTGCAATTCGTCGGTTCCGTCGCCGCCGTTGAAGTAGTCAGCCGAGGTCTCGTCATCAAGGAGAATGTCGTCACCAGCGTCGCCAAAGACGGAATCGCTATGGGCGTTGCCGTTGAGCGTGTCATTGCCCTCGCCGCCATGCAGCGTGTCGTTGCCATTGGCGCCATAAAGCGTGTCGTTGCCCTCGTAGCCGAATATTTCGTCAGCACCCGTGGTGCCGCTCAAGGTATCGACCCCCGAGGTACCATAGATCGTCGACATGTGGTCACTCCCGCAAATTCTCTCATCCGCAAGCAAACCCTGCGTTTGGAATGAATGTGGGATCCGCAAAACCGTTTCGCATTGCTTTCAGTCCTTGCGCGCTGTTTTGTCTCAGGCCTTCTTATTTCTATTTCTCGAATGTGAAATAATATTCCACTCCGATTACACTCATGATAAATCTGGCAGCGCCTACGGCGAGCGCCGGATGATTCCGAATACTTATATTTACGTCTAAACGCGTATCATCCCGCTCCTCCCCGGCGCCGGCTTGCGTCAGGGCGCCCGATGTCGTTTGTGGAGCAGCGCGGGGATTGGCAACGGGCGATGTTCGCGGCGGCGAAAGGCGAGGGACGCGGAGCGATGACGGCGCGGATTGTCGACGGCATGCGCCATCTGGCCGGGCGGGAACCGACCCGGGTCGAGCGGGCGGTCGCGCGCGAGGTGCCGGTGGCGCTGGTGCATGACGGCGCCACCCATGCGGTGATGATGGCGAGCCCGGCCGATCTGGAGGATTTCGCCGTCGGCTTCGCCCTCAGCGAGGGGGTGATCGCGACGATCGCTGATTTGCGCGAGCTGGAGGTGATCGAGCACGAGCGCGGCTTCGAGCTGCGGATGTGGCTGGCCCCGGGGGTCGGGCGCGTGGCGGCCGAACGGCGGCGGCTGATAGCCGGACCGACCGGCTGCGGCCTGTGCGGGGTGGAGAGCATCGAGGCGGCGGCCAAGCCGGCGCGGCTGGTGACCGCCGCCGGTCCGGTCACGGCCGGCGACGTCAGCGCGGCGGTCGCGACGCTGGCGGGCGCGCAGCAGGTGGGGCGGTTGACGCGGGCGACGCATGCGGCCGGGCTCTATCTGCCGGGGCAAGGGCTGGTGGCGCTGCGCGAGGATGTCGGACGGCACAATGCGCTCGACAAGCTGATCGGCGCGGCGGCGCGCGGCGGGCTCGCGCCGACGAGCGGCATCGTGGCGATCACCAGCCGGGTGTCGATCGAAATGGTGCAGAAGACCGCCGTGCTCGGCTGTCCGGTGCTGGTGGCGGTGTCGGCGCCGACGGACCTTGCCATCGCCACCGCCGAGGCGGCCGGCATCGCGCTCGTGGCGGTGGCGCGCGAGGATGGCTTCGAGGTGTTCACCCACGCCGACCGGGTCATCGGCTGAGGCGCCAGACTGTCCGGCATGCAGGCGCGGCGGCGGTGGCATCCGGATTTGCATGGATACGCCCTTTGCCTTTTGTCGCATAAAACACCAGAGTGCGCCGAATCTGATGGCGGTTGCGCCCGAGGTCGCAACCCGGAGCCGGCAACGGCGACCAAGGACGCCTTCGTGCCCCATTCACCCGAAGAACCGATATTGTCGCCGCTGGCGCTGACCCTGCTGCTGGCGTCGAGCCTGACGGTGATGTCGAATGCGACCATCGCGCCGTCGCTGCCGGCGATCGCCGATCATTATCGCGACGTTCCCGGCATCGCGACGCTGGCGGGCCTGTTGCTGACGCTACCGTCGCTGGCGGTCGCGCTGTCCGCCTTCGGGATGGGGGTGGCGGCGGACCGGTTCGGACGGCGCAAGGTGATGCTGATCGGGCTTGTCGCCTATGGTTTCGCCGGATCGACGGGATTGTGGATGGACGGGTTGCCGGAGTTGCTCGCCGGCCGGTTCGCGCTCGGCGTCGCGGTGGCGGCGGTGATGACGGCGGCGACGGCGCTGATCAGCGATCTGTTCAGCGGGCCACAACGGGACAAGTTCATGGGCGTGCAGGGCGCGGCGATGTCGATCGGCGCCATCGCGTTCCTGGTTGGCGGCGGCTTCCTGGCCGAGCAGCACTGGCGGGCGCCGTTCCTTTTGTATCTGGCGGCGTTCGGGGTGCTGATCCTGGCCGTTATCATCGTGCCTCGGACGGCGCCGGCGCAACGGCGGGCCGGTGCCGACGACGCGGCCGAGCTGCCGGTGGGGTTTGTCGCCGGGGTGATGGCGCTGGCGGCGCTGATCATGGCGGTGTTCTATGTGATTCCGGTGCGGCTGCCGTTCTACCTGCGCGAACTCGGCGTCAATTCGCCCAGCGCCGCCGGCATGGCGGTCGCCGCCGGCACGGTGACGTCGACCTTTGCCTCGCTTGCCTATGGCCGGCTGCGGTCGCGGCTGTCGCCGCCGGCAATCTTCGCCTATGCCTTCGGCGCCATCGCGCTGGGGTTTGCCATCGTCTCCTTTGCCCACGGCTTCAACGCGGTGGTCGGCGGCGTGCTGATATCCGGGCTGGGGCTGGGGTTGATGATGCCGAACCAGGCCGGCTGGCTGATGAGCCGGACGCCGCCGGCGCGGCGCGGCATGGCGGCGGGGCTGCTGACCATGGCGATCTTTGCGGGACAGTTCGTCTCGCCGCTGATTTCCGGGCCGGTCGCCGGGGCGTTCGGGCTGGCGATGATGTACCGGCTGACGGCGGCGCTGCTGGTGGCGATGATGGTGGTGATGGTGCTCGTCGCCCGCCGCGAGAAGCCGCTTGCGTGAACGGCGAGCGACGGGCGGGTGGATAAATCCGCCCTGCCCTTGAAATGCGCGACTATCGCCCGATTTGCGCCTTGGCAAAGAGGTCTGTATGTCTGAGTGTTCCGGAATGGGGCTGCTTGGACGGATATCATTGCGGCAACAACCGACCGGACCCGGATTCCAGGCCTCGCCCGCGACCGCGCGGGCCCTATGACGGACCTCATCGACGTGACGTTACCGACCAAGACCCCGCTGCTCGATCAGGTCATCGTTCCATCCGACCTGCGCCATCTGCCCGACAGCGCGCTGCCGCAGCTCGCCGACGAGGTGCGCAAGGAGATGATCGACGCGGTTTCGGTGACCGGCGGGCATCTGGGCGCCGGCCTCGGCGTCGTCGAACTGACGGTGGCGCTGCATGCGGTGTTCGACGCGCCCGACGACCGGATCATCTGGGATGTCGGCCATCAGGCCTATCCGCACAAGATCCTGACCGGCCGGCGCGACCGGATGCGGACGCTGCGCCAGGGCGGCGGGCTCTCGGGCTTCACCAAGCGGACGGAAAGCGAATACGACCCGTTCGGCACGGCGCATTCGTCGACCTCGATTTCCGCCGGGCTCGGCATGGCGGTGGCGCGCGACCTGAAGGGCGGTCACAACAACGTGATCGCGGTGATCGGCGACGGGGCGATGTCGGCGGGCATGGCCTATGAGGCGATGAACAATGCCGGGCATCTGAAGTCGCGGCTGATCGTCATCCTCAACGACAACGACATGTCGATCGCGCCGCCGACCGGGGCGATGAGCGCCTATCTGGCGCGGCTCGTCTCCGGAAAGACCTTCCTGACCTTGCGGGAAACCGCCAAGAACATCGCCCGCAAGCTGCCGCGACTGATGGAAGAAGGGGCGCGGCGGGCCGACGAGTTCGCCCGCGGCTTCGTCATGGGCGGCACCCTGTTCGAGGAACTCGGCTTCTACTATGTCGGGCCGATCGACGGGCACAATCTCGACCACCTGCTGCCGGTGCTGCGCAATGTGCGCGACGCGGCGGAGGCGCCGATCCTGGTGCATGTGATCACCAAGAAGGGCAAGGGCTATCCGCCGGCCGAGGCGGCGGCCGACAAGTATCACGGCGTGACGAAGTTCGACGTGATCACCGGCAAGCAGTCGAAGCCGAAGGCGAACGCGCCGGCCTATACCCGCGTCTTCGCCGAGGAATTGACCAAGCACGCGCGGCTCGACGACCGGATCGTCGCGATCACGGCGGCGATGCCGTCGGGCACCGGTCTCGACCTGTTCGGCAAGGAATTCCCAACGCGGACGTTCGACGTCGGCATCGCCGAGCAGCACGCGGTGACGTTTGCCGCCGGCATGGCGGCGGAAGGCTTCCGGCCGTATTGCGCCATCTACTCGACCTTCCTGCAGCGGGCCTATGATCAGGTGGTGCACGACGTGGCGCTGCAGAAGCTGCCGGTGCGGTTCCCGATCGACCGGGCCGGGCTGGTCGGCGCCGATGGCGCCACCCATGCGGGGGCGTTCGACGTCGCGTTTCTCGGCTGCCTGCCGAACATGGTGATCATGGCGGCGGCCGACGAGGTGGAACTGCAGCACATGGTCGCCACCTCGGTGGTGCTGGACGATGTGCCCTGCGCCTTCCGCTATCCGCGCGGCGAGGGCGTCGGCCTCGACATGCCGCCGATCGGGACGCCGCTCGAAATCGGCAAGGGCCGCATCGTCAAGGAAGGCAGCAAGATCGCCATCCTGTCGCTGGGGACGCGGCTGCAAGAGGCGCTGATCGCGGCGGAGGAACTCGACGCCTACGGACTGTCGACGACGGTCGCCGACGCGCGCTTCGCCAAGCCGCTCGACCGCGACCTGATCCGGCGACTGGCGCGCGAGCATGCGGTGCTGATCACCATCGAGGAAGGCTCGATCGGCGGATTCGGATCGTTCGTCCTGCATGCGCTGGCGGAGGACGGCTTGCTGGATCGTGGCCTGAAGGTGCGGGCGATGGTGCTGCCGGACGCGTTCCAGGATCACGACACGCCGGAGCGGATGTATGCCGAGGCGAAGCTCGATGCCACCGGCATCGTCGCCAAGGTGTTCGAGGCATTGGGGCGCGACATTCCGGCCGGCGTGGTGCTGCGCGCCTGACCGATGCGGGCGGAGACGGCGATCCGGCTGGTCCCGGCTGCTTGTTTCGGACAGGCAGTAGCTCTAGAACAGCGAGCATGAAGAAGCCGAAGAAACCCCTGCCCCAACCGGTGAAATCCGCGCCGTCGCTGCTGCGGACGGTGCGGCTGACCGCCTGGGTCGCGGTGCTGGCGGTGGCGTTCGTCGCCGGCGTGATGTGGATGTCGAACCTGCTCAACCGCGATCTCAGCGGCACGGGTGGGGCGCGGCCGGCCGCGATCGGCATCGGCGGGGCGTTCACGCTGACCGACACCAACGGCAAGCGGGTGAGCGAGGCCGATCTCGCCGGACGGCCGACGGTGCTGTTCTTCGGCTATACGTTCTGCCCGGACGTCTGCCCGACGACGCTGACCGAGGCGACGCAGTGGCTGACGGCCCTCGGCAAGGATGCCGACAAGCTGCGGGTGGTTTTCGTGTCGGTCGATCCCGGCCGCGATACGCCGGAGACGCTGAAGACCTATCTCACGGCATTCGATCCGCGCATTCAGGGCTGGAGCGGCACCGAGGCTGAGATTGCCCAGCTCAAGACCGCCTATCGGGTGTTCGTGCGCAAGGTCGAGCGGCCGGGCGGCGAGTACCTGATCGACCATACCGCGACGGTCTACCTGCTCGATGCCTCCGGCACGTTCGCCGGGACCATCGCCTATGGCGAGGCGACCGACACGGCGATGGCCAAGCTGAAGCGGCTGATCGGCGGCGCCTGAAGCATCGCCCGTGCCCGCGATCAATCCGGCGGCATGAGTGCTTCGGTAAGCCAAGCCTGCTTTGATGCCCGAGAGCCGTCCAGCCGGAGCACGTCGATGCCTTCACGCGCCTTTTTCCTTGCCCTCACCCTCGCCGCCGGAACCTGCCTCAACGGCTGCTCGGCAATGCCATCCGGCATTGGCGGCGGGCCGGCGGTGATGCAGCGGTCGCAGCCGGCGGTGGCCGTCGACAGCGCAGCGCTGGCCAACCGGGTCGGCACGGTGACGGCGGCAGCGGATCGTTGCGGGCTGATCATCGATCTCGAGCGCAACAAGAAGATGCTGCGCGACTTCGAGAAGAAGGTCGGGCGCAGCGACGAGGCGATCGCCGCGACGCTGGCCGGCTTCGAGGCGGCGTTCGCGCGCGGGCTCGCCGGCGGCTGTCCGGGCGGATCGCAGGCGCGGCTGGCTGAAGAGCTGATCCTGATCGAGGACGGCCAGTTCAATGCGTTGATGACTCGCTGAGGGCGGCGGAGCGCGAGGTCCGCCGGATGCATCCCGGCCATGCCGGGGCGTGGCGCGATCTGGTTTTGTGATCACGAACCAGCTACAAACGCGCTTCGCTTCAGTCCGGGAGAGCCTTTCATGAACAAGCCGCTGACCAACATGCAGGCGCGCGACGCCGACGCCATCCTGCACCCGTATACGCCGCTGCACAAAGTGCGCGAGATCGGGCCGTTGGTGCTGGAACGCGGCAAGGGCATCTATGTCTACGACACCCAGGGGCGCGAGTTCATCGAGGGCATGTCGGGCCTGTGGTGCGCGGCGCTGGGGTTCTCGGACGAGGAACTGGTCGAGGCCGGCATCGAGCAGATGCGCAAGCTGCCGTATTATCACCTGTTCGGCGCCAAGGGCATGGAACCGGCGATCGAACTGGCGGAACGGCTGAAGGAAATCGCGCCGATGCCGGTGTCGAAGGTGCTGTTCTCCTCGTCGGGATCGGAAGCCAACGATACGCAGATCAAGCTGGCGTGGTACTACAACAACGCCCTCGGCCGGCCGCAGAAGAAGAAGATCATCAGCCGCATCCGCGCCTATCACGGCGTGACCATCGTGTCGGCGTCGCTGACCGGGCTGCCGAACAATCACCGCGATTTCGACCTGCCGGTCGCCGGCATCCTGCATGCCGATTGCCCGCAATACTATCGCTACGGTCAGGACGGCGAGAGCGAGGCGGAGTTCGTGGCGCGGCTGGCCGTCAACATGCGCGACCTGATCGAGCGCGAGGGGCCGGAGACGATCGCGGCGTTCATCGCCGAGCCGATCATGGGCGCCGGCGGGGTGATCGTGCCGCCGGATGCGTATTTCCCGGCGCTGATGCCGATCTTCCAGGAACACGACATCCAGGTGATCTCGGACGAGGTGATCTGCGGGTTCGGCCGTACCGGCAACTGGTGGGGCTGCGAGACGATGGGCCTTGCGCCGACGACGCTGTCCTGCGCCAAGCAGCTGACCTCGGCCTATGCGCCGCTGTCGGCGGTGCTGCTGCCGCCGCAGATGGTCGAGGCGATGGAAGACCAGAGCCGCAAGATCGGCACGTTCGGCCACGGCTTCACCTATGGCGGTCATCCGGTCGGCTGCGCCATGGGGGCCAAGGCGCTGGAGATCTATCAGAAGCGCGACATCCTCGGGCATGTGCGGCGGATGGCGCCGGTGTTCGAGAAGCGGGTGGCGGCGCTGGCCGAGCATCCGCTGATCGGCAACAGCCGCAGCAAGGGCCTGGTTGCCGGCATCGAAGTGGTGGCCGACAAGGCGACCAAGCGGCCGTTCACCCCGGCGCAGGGCGTTGCCACCAAGGTGATGGATTTCGCGCAGGCCCGCGGCCTGATCGTGCGGGCGATCGGCGAGACGATCGCGGTGTGTCCGCCGATGATCATCACCGAGGCGGAAATCAACGAGCTGTTCGACCGGCTGACCGGCGCGCTCAACGATGCCGAGGCGGTGGTCGATCGCGAAAAGCTGCGCACGGCCTGATCGAAGGCCGTGAAGCTCCGCAGAGGAACCGGCAATTTTACTGATATGTTGGACCGAAAATGGCGGTTTTCCCAAGGGTTTCCTAAACCCGGCATTATCAGGTTCCAGACTAAGCTGCCTTCAAGGAATTGTCTGCGGAGGCAGCTGTTTGTTTGGGCCGGTCGTGCGCCTCATCGCCTGGGGAGCTGGGTCGAGTTACATCTCGACCTGGGCGATGTTGTTTTGGTTCATGACCGACGGCGCGTTCATCCGCGCCAATCCGTCCTGCGACCCGGTGCTTCTGTGGGATACGCTGGCGTTCTGGAGCTGCGGCGAGCCGGCGCTGGCGGTGACGCTTGCCAACATGATCAACGTGGCGCTGGCGCTGACGCTGTGGGCGCCGGCCTTCCTCGCCATCGCGCTCAACGATCCGGCCGGCTGGGTGATTGCGCTGCCGATCCTCGTCACGCATCTGGTCGGCCTGCCATCGGCGGCCTTCGTGGCATTGCGCCTCGGGCTGGGCTTGTGGCGCCTGTCGCATTTCAGCGCCAATCTGATCGCAGGGCGGGCCTGATCGGCGGCGCCGCGCAGCGAGCGGGCGGCGCGGCGGACATGAAAAAGGGCGCCGAGTGGCGCCCTTTGTCGTCCGGAAGCAGTCGTTCGCGGCGCGGTTCGTCGCGTGGGCGGGGGCCGATGGCCCCGGCTTCACTTGAACTGCGGCGCGACCCTGCGGGTGACGGAGGTTTCCATCGCCTTTGACGCATCAACCACGTGTTTCCAGGTCCGCATGTCGTTGTAATGGCCAAGGACCTTGGTGGTATCCTTGACAGCGACACGAACCTGATCGTGGAACTTCACCAGCGGAACATCAACGGCTTTCGGTCGCAGGTCCTCAAACTGGGGCGAGCCCCAAGTGAACAGCAACACGCCGAAGACGCCAACTCGACCAATCATGACGATCACCTTGTGCTGGGCCTGAACACATCGGTTCCGGCCCGTCCCGATCGGTTGTAGGGGGGAAGCTTAAAGTTCGGTTTAAACGGATCCTTCGCATTTTAAACAAGTGTCGTTTTATCCCGATGCCCGGCCGGCTCGACACGGCCGGAACAGCGGTTGTTTCAAATTTTCTCTATTTATCAATGACATGAGATGCGCGCATCCCGACTACCGTTGCCGCGCGTCTTTATCTTGCCGATCGGGCGAACGGTGTTGCTTGACGGATGGGCAATAAAGCGGTCCAGTTCGGCCATGGGCGCGTCGGCGATGCCGGCGCCCGACCGACTTCCCGTCGCCGCCAGCCGTCTGGAGACACCATGCCTGTCCTGCGCTCGTCGCCCGCCTCCCCGTTCGGCCGCAAGGTCAAGATCGCCGCCAGCCTGGTCGGGCTCGACGGCAGCTACAGCATCGAAGTGGCCGACACGACCAACCCCGGCGATACGCTGCGGCTGCAGAACCCGCTCGGCAAGATCCCGGTCCTGGTGCTCGATGATGGCTTCGCGCTGTATGACAGCCGGGTGATCGTCGAGTATTTCGACCTGAAGGCCGGCGGCGGGCAGTTGATTCCGACCGAATTCGGGGCGCGGATGCGGGCGCTGCAGATGCAGGCGCTGGCGGACGGGCTGATGGATGCGTCGATCCTGCAGGTCTACGAGGCGCGGATGCGTCCCGAGGAGCGCCGCAGCGAGACGTGGCTCGGCTATCAGGCCGAGAAGGTGGCGCGCGGGCTGGCGGTGCTGGAGGCAACGCCGCCGACGCTTGATCCGATCACCATCGGCACGGTCGCGGTTGCCTGCGCGCTCGGCTATCTCGACCTGCGCTTCGAGGGACGCTGGCGCGCCGACCATCCCAATCTCGTCGGTTTCCTCAATGCATTCGCGGCCAAGGTGCCCAAATACGACGCGACGCGCTTCGTGCCGTGAGGCAGGACGGAACGGAACGATCGCCCGGCGGGCTGTAACGTCAACGTCCTCCAGACATGCAGGAGCCCGCGCCGGGTGGCGCGGGCTCCTGTCGGCTAACCGAACTTGCCAGATCCGGGCGACCGCGGATGATCAGAACTTGAGACCAACGCCGGCGCGCACCTGGTTGATCGACTGATCGGCGCGGGTGGTGCCGCTCAGCGCATGGTTCGAATTGCCGTAGTTCTGGTGCATGTATTCGACGCGGGCGGTGATCGAATTGGTGATCGCGCCTTCGACGCCGGCGCCGAGGGCATAGCCAACGCGGGTCTGGTCGCTGCTGCCGGTTGCGTCCTTGACCTGCTGGTTGGCGATGGCGATGCCGGCCGTGGCATAGGGCAGGATGCGGTCATAGGCGACGCCGACGCGGGCGCGCACCGTGCCGTTGAGGCTGGTGCGGTTGGTGCGGGTCTGGCCGCCGATGACGGTCGAGCCCTTCATCGGGTTATAGACCAGGTCGGCCTCGCCGCCGGCGATGATGTTCGGCGTGACGGCGACGTTGTAGCCGCCATAGACACCCATCAGCGGGTTGCCGTATTCGTTCGACCACTTGCCGACGCCGGCATTGGCGTTGTCTGCGGAGCCCCAGCCATAACCGGCGGTGACGCCGGCATAGCCGCCCTGCCAGCTGAACCCCTGGGCGCCGGAATTGTCGGCGACCGGCGCGGCCGGTCCACCACCCCAGCCACCGCCGCCGCCGAGATCGGCGGCAAGGGCCGGCGTTGCGGCGATTGCGAGAACAAGCGCGGTTGCGGTTGCGCGGATCATGTCATGTCTCCTTCAGAAGAGGAATTACGGGATCAGCCCCCACTCATCCCCCCGATTGAGATCGACACTGCCGGCGCGAGTTTAACGCCTCGCCAACAAACGTGGTTAATTTGTTGAATTTGAACGATTTTCGAGAGATTTGATTCACTCTTGCAAGATTTGGGAGGGTGGTTTCTGGCGATTGCGCTTGCCCGTGATCCCGTTGCCACGGCTAAAAAATGACCCGCGCTTTCGCGCGGGTCGAGGCGGTATTCCGGGACTGGAGGTCCAAACGGGAAGTCAGATCAGGGATATCAGAACTTGTAGCCGAGACCGAAGCGGAGGCTCTGGTCGTCGACACCGGTCTTCGGCACGCCGGCAAGGCCGAAATTGGTCTTGCCGTAGTCGGCGTAGCGATATTCGGTGCGCAGCGAGACGTTGTCGGTCAGAGCGTATTCGACGCCGGCGCCGGCGGTCCAGCCGGTCAGGGATTTCGACGACTTGCCGGCGGCGTTCTGGGCGTCGACGCTGGTGAAGGCGACGCCGCCGGTGATGAACGGCAGGAAGCGGTCGAAGGCATAGCCGACGCGGGCGCGAGCCGAGCCTTCCCAATCCTGGCGGAAGGTGAAGCCGAGATCGCGGTCGCGGCCGCGGCCATAGAGGACATCGGCCTCGACGCCGGCGACGATGCCGTTGCCGAGCTGATAGTTATAGCCGCCATAGACGCCGCCGACGAAGCTGTTGGCGTCGCCGCCCGGCTTGACGTCGGCCCAGCGATAGCCGGTGGTCAGGCCGACATAGGGGCCGGTCCAGGAGAAGGCATAGGCGGGGATCGCCGTCGGCATCACCGGCGAGGCCGGCGACGGGCTGAGATTGGCGGCGACGGCCGGCAGCGCGGCGGTGGCGAGGATGGCGGCAATGGCCGCGGTCACAAGACGTTTCATATCGGATACTCCACTTTTCCCCTGACCGGACCGGGCGCCAACGGCACTCCGATCCGGTCGGGTTCGATTTCGGTCCATTTCAGCCACCCGGGAACCCAACGGCTTGCACCGGTGCCAGCGTGAGGCCAAGACAGCGAGGTTGCCCCGTCACCCCGTTTTCGATGGTGGCAGGATGGACCCTGGCGATGGCGGAACCGGGCCGGGTTTTGGTCCAAACTGTGACCATGTACGTATCATTTCATGACGCGATAACCCGGAGCCGCCGTTCGTGACCGATGGACTTGCCACCCCTGCCGCGCCGCTCGCCGCGCCCCGGACCGCGCTTGTCACCGGCGGCGCCCGCCGCATCGGCCGGGCGATCGTCGAGGATCTCGTCCGGCACGGCTGGCGGGTCGCGATCCACTGTAACCGCTCGCGCGAGGAAGCGGAGGCGTTTGCCGCCGCGATCAACGGCGACGGCGGCGTGGCGGCGGTGGTCGTCGGCGATCTCGCCGATCCGAACGGCATCGCGTCGATCCTGCCGGCGGCGATCGCCGCGCTCGGGCCGGTCGACCTTCTCGTCAACAATGCCTCGATCTTCGAGCGCGACGAGGCGACGGCGCTGGATCTGGCGGTGATGGAGCGGCATTTGCGGGTCAACCTGACCGCCCCCTGCCTGCTGGCGAGCGCCTTCGCCGAGGCGCTGCCGGCGGGGACTGGCGGTCAGGTGATCAACATCATCGACCAAAGGGTATGGAAGCCGACACCGCAGTTCTTTTCCTATACGATGGCCAAGTCGGCGCTGTGGGCGGCGACGCGGACGATGGCGCAGGCGCTGGCGCCGCGCATCCGCGTCAACGCCATTGGTCCGGGGCCGACGCTGGCGAATATCCGGCAGGCGCCGGAGGATTTCGCCAAGCAGGCGGGGGCGGTGCTGCTGCGGGCGGGGCCGGATCTGGCGGAATTCGGCCGGACGATCCGGTTCCTGGTGGAGACGCCGTCGATCACCGGGCAGATGATCGCCCTCGACGGCGGCCAGCATCTGGCCTGGGAAACGCCGGACGTCGTCGGGATCGAGGAATAGCGCGGGAGCTTATGCCAAAGGCCGGAAGTGCTGGCGCACCCGGCCCTTGAAGACGCGAATTTCCCATCTGCATCAGCGGCGTGAGAAATTCGCGCGAGGAATGCCATCGGTCGTTTTCAAAGCCCGATGGTATCAGCCAGCGCGGCGGCGGAGCTGGCTGCGAATGAAGACCAGGTAGACGCCGAGGCAGCACAGCGCCAGTCCGTACCAGGTGATGGCGTAGCCGAGATGGTTGTTGGTGAAGGTCAGCCGGGTTTCGCCGGCCTGGGGCAAGCCGCCGGGCGGGGTGGCGGAGGCACGGGCGTCGACGGTGAACGGCGCCACCCGGGTGGGATCGAGGCCGACCGCCGCCGCCATCACCCGGGCATCGCGGACGAACCAGACATTGCGGTCGCGGGCGTCGGCCGGCGTCATCGCATCGCGCGGCTCGCGCCGGCGCAGCAGGCCCTCGATGACGGTCGGGCCGTCGATGCGACCGGCGGGGCGGCTGGCGGGCTGCTTGCTCGCCTCCGGCACGAAGCCGCGATTGACCAGCACGACGTTGCCATCATCAAGGATGAAGGGCGACAACACCAGATAGCCGGGGCCGCCGAAGCGGCCGCGCGGCTCGGACAGCGGCGAGAAGACGTGCAGCTCGGTGTCGTTGTCGAACCGTCCTTGCAGCCGAACCGGGGTGTAGTCGAGCGCATCGAAATCGATGCGGTCCCAGTCGGCCGGCGCCGGCAGCGGGCCGGCCGGGGCGGCGGCGCGGGCGGTGGCGCGGGCGATCAGGTCGGTCTTCCATTTCAGCCGTTCGACCTGCCAGGTGCCGAGCACCATCAGGATGGCGACGACGACCAGCATGGCGAAGGTGGGGGCAAGCAGCGCCGGCTTCGAGGGAACTTCGGTGGACATCTGCGCCTCGTGCCAAGGGCCGGAAGTGCTGGCGCACCCGGTCCTTGAAGACGCGCGAATTCCCCATCTGCATCGGAGGCAAGAGAAATTCGCGCAAGGAATACCATCGGTCATTTTCATTGCTCGATGGTATCAGCTGCGGGTAACGGTCGGGTCGGCCGGTCACCGCCGGGGAGCGGCGGCGACGCGCGGCGGCCCCGACAGCAACGAGCCCGGACGCGATCACGTCCGGGCCCGATTTTCAAGTCTAACGTTCGATGCGGGCGATCAGTGGCCGGCGCCTGCGACCGCGCCGCCGTAGCCCCAGACATAGATGGCGGCGAACAAGAACAGCCAGACCACGTCGACGAAGTGCCAGTACCAGGCAGCGGCTTCGAAGCCGAAGTGCTTTTCGGCGGTGAAGTGGCCCTTTGAGGCACGGATCAGGCAGATCAGCAGGAAGATGGTGCCGACGATGACATGGAAACCGTGGAAGCCGGTGGCCATGAAGAAGGCGGCGCCATAGATGTTGCCGGAGAAGTGGAAGGCGGCGTGGCTGTACTCGTAGGCCTGCAGGCAGGTGAAGAGGAAGCCGAGGATCACCGTCAGCGCCAGCCCGTTCTTCAGGCCCTGACGATCGCCGTGCAGCAGGGCGTGGTGGGCCCAGGTGACGGTCGTGCCGGAGAGCAGCAAGATCAGGGTGTTGAGCAGCGGCAGGTGCCAGGGATCGAAGGTTTCGATGCCTTTGGGCGGCCAAACGCCGCCGATGAACTCATGCCGAAGGTTCTGGATCTCGGCGCCGGCGAACAGCGCGGTGTGGAAATAGCCCCAGAACCAGGCCACGAAGAACATCACCTCGGAGGCGATGAACATGATCATGCCGTAGCGCAGGTGCAGGCTGACGACGCGGGTGTGATGGCCCTGCCCGGCTTCGACGATGACGTCCTTCCACCAGCCATACATGGTGTAGAGAACGGCGATCAGGCCGGCGAAGAACAGCCAGGGCGTCGCCCAGTTGAGGCCGAACAGCAACAGCTGCTCGCCCTTGGCGTATTTCATGAAGCCGAGGGCGCCGAGCGCCATCACCAGCGCGCCCATCGAACCGATGAACGGCCACGGGCTCGGGTCGACGAGATGGTAATCGTGGTTCTTGGTTTGCGCCATGGCAGCCCTCGCCTCGTTGAACAGGTTTATAGACGCGTCGCCGGCGCCGGCGCGGCGGCCAACGGTGCGGTCGGTTTAGCGGTGGGATAGAAGGTATAGGACAGGGTGATGGTCGAGACGGTGCCGCCGTCCTTGTCGTTGACGATCGCGGGATCGACGAAGAACACGACCGGCATTTCCAGCCGCTCGCCCGGCGCAAGCTTCTGCTCGGTGAAGCAGAAGCATTGCAGCTTGTTGAAGAACGAGCCGGTGATCAGCGGTACGACATTGTAGACCGCCGTGCCGGAGGTCGGCTCGGCGCCGGTGTTCTCGACGAAATAGCTGACGGTGACGATCTCGCCGATGCGGGCGGTGACCGGCGCCGGCGCGGTGAATTTCCACGGCAATTGCCGGACGTTGCTGTCGAAGCGAACGGTGATCTGGCGGTCGATCGGCGTCACCGGGGCGGACGTGGCGACCTGGGTGGTGCCGCCGACGCCGGTGACCTTGCAGAACCACTCGTAGAGCGGCACGGCGGCAAAGGCGGCGCCGAACATGGTCGCAACCAGCGTCACGCCGGCGATCGCGACGGTGCGATGCCGGGAGGCGCTGGCGGGATCGGGCGCGTGGCCTTGGGTCATTCCGGGGATCTCGTTGCAAGCTGCAGGGGACGATCAGCGCGGGCGATCAGAGCGGACGATTGAGGATGCCGGGGCCCAGCTTGACGATGGTCACGGCATAGAACAGCGCCACCAGCGCCCCGAGCGCCAGGCCGATCGCCCAGTTGCGCTGACTGCGGCGCTTCTTCTGTTCGTCAGTGAGGCGGATGCCGGTTTCGGTGGTTTCGAGCGTGGTCATCGGCGTCATCCCATCATGCCAAGCACAAGGTGCTCGGCGACCAGAACAGCGAACAGGGTGAAGAGATAGAGGATCGAGAAGCCAAACATCCGGCCGGCGGCCTTGCGGGCCTCGATGCCGTCGCGGACGCGGTAGACGCGCCAGGCGTGGTAGAGGAAGCCGAGGCCGAACAGCGCCGCGACGACGCCGTAGACGAGGCCGGCCATACCGATCAGGCCGGGGGCTAGGCCGACGATCACGGTCGGCAGCGAATAGGCGAGGATCTGGGCGCGGGTGGCGTCGGGGCCGGCGACATTGGGCAGCATCGGCACACCGGCGCGGGCGTAGTCCTCGGATTTCAGCAGCGCCAGCGACCAGAAATGCGGCGGCGTCCAGATGAAGATCAGCGCGAACATCAGGCAGCTTTCGACCGAAACGCCGCCGGTGACGCAGGCCCAGCCGATCATCGGCGGGAAGGCGCCGGCGGCGCCGCCGATGACGATGTTCTGCGGCGTCGAGCGCTTCAGCCACATGGTGTAGACGACGACGTAGAAGAAGATGGTGAATGCAAGGAAGGCGGCGGCGAACCAGCCGGCGACGATGCCGAGAACCAGGACCGAGCCGAAGGACAGCGCCATGCCGAAGGCGAGCGCCTCGTCGGGCGTGACCTTGCCGGCCGGGATCGGGCGGGTGGCCGTGCGGGTCATCAGCCGGTCGATGTCGGCATCGTACCACATGTTGAGGGCGCCCGAGGCGCCGGCGCCGACGGCGATGCAGAGGATCGAAACGAAGGCGAGCACCGGATGCAGCTGGCCGGGCGCCATGATGACGCCGGCGAGCGCGGTGAAAACGACGAGTGACATCACCCGCGGCTTGAGCAGGGCGAAATAGTCAGCCGGGGAGGCATTGCCGCCAGCCCATTCGGAAACGCCGATGTCGGTACGGTCGATCAGCGACATGGGGTTTGCATCTCCACCCGCGGCGAGGGTCCGCCCGGTTGTTCGAATCGATTTGGGTCACGGCCGGCGACGCGGCGAAACGACGGGATGCGCGGGCACGGAGGGCTTGGCGCCGTCCGTGCCCGGCGCGATCAGTGCACCGACTTGGCGTCGATGCGCGGCAGGGTCTCGAACTGGTGGAACGGCACCGGCGACGGCAGCGTCCATTCGAGCGTCCGGGTGACCGGGATCGTCTCCCACGGATCGGCACCGGCGACCCGCTTCTTGGCGAAGGCTTCCCAGACGCCATAGAGGAAGATCAGCACGGCGAAGCCGGAGATGTAGGAGCCGACCGACGACACCTGGTTCCAGAAGTGGAACTCGATCGGATAGTCGATGTAGCGGCGCGGCATGCCCTGCAGGCCGAGGAAGTGCTGCGGGAAGAACACCAGGTTGACGCCGACGAAGGTGACCCAGAAATGCACCTTGCCGATGGTGTCGTTCACCATGTAGCCGAACATCTTCGGGAACCAGTAGTACCAGCCGGCGAAGATGCCGAACACGGCGCCGAGCGACAGCACGTAGTGGAAGTGGGCGACGACGTAGTAGGAGTTATGGATCACCCGGTCGAGCGCGGCGTTGGAGAGCTGCACGCCGGTGACGCCGCCGAGAGTGAACAGGAAGATGAAGCCGATCGCCCAGACCATCGGCGTCTCGAAGCGCATGGAGCCGCCCCACATGGTGGCGATCCACGAGAAGATCTTCACGCCGGTCGGCACCGCGATGATCATGGTGGCGGCGACGAAATAGGCCTGAACGTCGACCGACAGGCCGACCGTGTACATGTGGTGGGCCCAGACGATGAAGCCGACGGCGCCGATGGCGACCATGGCATAGGCCATGCCGAGATAGCCGAAGATCGGACGACGGGTGAAGGTCGAGATGATGTGGCTGACGATGCCGAAGGCCGGCAGGATCATGATGTAGACTTCGGGGTGGCCGAAGAACCAGAACAGGTGCTGGAACAGGATCGGGTCGCCGCCGCCTTCCGGCACGAAGAAGGTGGTGCCGAAGTTGCGGTCGGTCAGCAGCATGGTGATGCCGCCCGCCAGGACCGGCAGCGACAGCAGCAGCAGGAAGGCAGTGACCAGGATCGACCAGGCAAACAGCGGCATCTTGTGGAAGGTCATTCCAGGCGCACGCATGTTGATGATCGTGGTGATGAAGTTGATGGCGCCGAGGATCGACGACGCGCCGGCGATGTGCAGCGACAGGATGAGGAAGTCCATCGCCGGGCCGGGATGGCCGGCAAGGCCGGACAGCGGCGGGTAGATGGTCCAGCCGCCGCCGAAGCCGAGGCCGCCGGGCGGACCTTCGACGAACAGCGACAGGAACAGCAGGGTGAAGGCCGGCACCAGCAGCCAGAACGAGATGTTGTTCATGCGCGGGAAGGCCATGTCCGGCGCGCCGATCATGATCGGCACGAACCAGTTGGCGAAACCGCCGATCAGCGCCGGCATGACCACGAAGAAGATCATGATCAGGCCGTGGGCCGAGGTCACGACATTGTAGGTGTGCGGGTCGGCGAAGATCTGCAGACCGGGGTTCTGCAGTTCCATGCGCATCAGGACCGACAACGCGCCGCCGAAGATGCCGGCGAGGATCGCGAAGATAAGGTACATCGTGCCGATGTCCTTATGATTGGTCGAATAGACGTAACGACGCCAGCCGGTCGGAATGCCGTGATGATCGTCGTGGGCGGCTGCGTGCGCCATCGTTCCACTCCTGGGGTATCTCGTTCGAATTCAGGAGGCGAACCCTGGCGGGCTCGAGCCTCCGGCGGTCGTGTGGGGCCGGCGCCCGGTTGCCCGGGCGCGCGGGATCAGCGGCTGGCGACCTTTTTGGCGGCCTCGGCATCAAGCATGTCGGCGAGCAGCTTGTTGGCGTTGTTGAGGTTGGTCTTGGCCTCGACCACCCACTTGCCGAACTGCTCCTCGGACACGACGCGAATGGCGATCGGCATGTAGGCGTGGCGGGCGCCGCAGATCATGTTGCACTGGCCGTAGTAGATGCCGGGACGCTCGGCCTTGAACCAGGTTTCGTTCAGGCGGCCGGGGATCGCGTACATCTGGACGCCGAAGGACGGCACGTACCAGGAGTGAATGACGTCGGCGGCGGTGACCTCGACGCGGACCGTCTTGCCGACCGGGACAACCAGTTCGTTGTCGGTCGACAGCAGGTAGGCGCCATCCTTCTTCTTGGCGAGGTCGGCGCCCTCGAGCAGGTTGGCGTCGAAGCGGAGGTTCTGGTGGTCGGGATATTCGTACTCCCAATACCAGGTGTGGCCGACGACCTTCACGGTCATGTCCGCCTTCGGGATCACCACTTCCTCGTAAAGCAGCCGGAAGGAGGGAATGGCGATCGCCACCAGGATCAGCACCGGGATCAGCGTCCAGGCGATTTCGAGGCCGGTGTGATGGGTGAAGGTCGCCGGGGTCGGGTTGGACTTGGCGTTGAACTTGACCATCACGATGACGAGGAGCGCCAGCACGAACACGGTGATCGCGGTGACGATCCAGAACGTGTAGCGCTCGAAGGAACGGATATGCTCCATCACCGCCGTACCGGCCGGCTGGAGGCCCATGCCGCCCGGCACCGGCTGGCCGGCCATGGCCGACGTCGCGAGCGCGGCGAGGGCAAGCCCCGCCAGCACGAAGATACCGAATTTGCCTGACGCGTTCAGCCTGCGGATCACGGCGGTTCTCCCCTTCCCTCATCACCTCCCGGCGCGCGGCGGGAGGCATTTGCATCTGCGAACGACCGAAGCCGTCGGCGGATTTCGGCCCCGTTGGCCTAGGGTTTTCCCCTAGGATGCGGAACATGTTCGTTAAATCGTTCTTATTGATCGTCGATCAAACACCTCGGTGACCTGCGCCACAAAGAGGTGAAATGCCGCACCCTTGAATCCATTCAAACGCAGGATTGCAAAAGTCCGAATTGATCTAAATCAATGCGTCTACACTGAAAAGCACAAACTCGCCGCCGCCGCAATGATCAAAACGGGCGAAATTGCGGCTTGGCTACGTGAATACGCCATTTGTAGAATACCTGTGACAAAGCGTCTCACCTGAGGCGCAATGAATGAAATGGCGGGCTTTCGCGCGCGGGCCTTGTTGCCGCCGGGATTTCCGGGGATAAGCCGGCGATCGAATCGATGACGCCCGCGCCAGCCCCCTTGGGCGGCGTCGACGCTGGTCGAATCCGGGCGGGTCGGGCAAAGTGAGCGCGGCGCCCCGCGGCGATTCGCGTTGTGCGTCGTTGGCCGGCACAGGCGGCCGATCGATGCCCGTGCCGTGTCGAGTTGCCCGAGTTGAGTTCCGCCGGCGCGGAGGTGGTCCGCCGCCGCAATCGCATGACGAGAGCGAGACGTCCGATGAGCCCTGCCCGCCGTTTCACCCTGGCCGCCCTTGGTCTCGCGTCCGTCGCGCTGGCCGGTCTTGCTTCGCCGGCGTTGGCGCAGGGCGAGGTGAAGGCCAGTCACGGCGACTGGCAGATCCGTTGCGACACCCCGCCGGGGTCGCGCGGCGAGCAGTGCGCGCTGATCCAGAACGTCACGGCGGAAGACCGCAACGATGTCGGCCTGTCGGTGATCGTGCTGAAGACCGCCGACAAGAAGGCGCGGATCCTGCGGGTGCTGGCGCCGCTCGGGGTGTTGCTGCCGTCCGGCCTCGGTCTCAAGGTCGACAATGCCGATGTCGGCCGCGCCGGCTTCGTCCGCTGCCTCGACAATGGCTGCATCGCCGAGGTGATCCTCGAGGACGGGCTGCTGAAGCAGCTGCGCGACGGCAAGCTCGCCACGTTCATCATCTTCCGCACGCCTGAAGAGGGCATCGGCATTCCGATCTCGCTCACCGGCTTCGGCCCGGGCTTCGACGCGCTGCCCTGACGCGCCGCGCGCTCAGTTCTTTTGCAGGTTCAGTTTGCGGATCAGCGATTTCGCATCGATCTTCGGCGCGATGGCGGTGCCGTCGAGGCCTTGCTTGATGGCGGAGACGGCAATACCCGGTCCCGCCGGCCCCTCGACATAGAGGGCGTAGCCGAAGCCGCGCGGCAGGGCATCGACGACATGAAAGAAGGTCGCCTGCGACAGCGCGGTCAGTTTCGCCGGCGGCCGCAGGGCGGCATCGGCGAAGTCGGCGGCGAAATCCTTCAGGTAATAGCCGTCGGGGCGATAGGCATCGACTTCGGTGTCGACGATCGCCAGGCGGCAATCGGGGCGCTCCATGCCGGCTTGACGCCACGAGCAATCGGGCGCGGCGGCGAGGCTCGCCAGCAGCCGGTCCAGGGTTTCGCCGAGCTTGCGATAGGTCGCGGTCGTTTCCGGCGGCAGGCGCTTGCCGCTCGACATGTCGAAGTTGATCTTGCAATCGGTGTAGGGCGTGGCATTGCGGAAGCAGTCCGGCACCGCAAGCGGCAAGTCGAGGGTGGCGATGAAGCTGTCCTCGTTGTCGCCGGTCAGGCCGTCGTCGAGCACCTTGCGCATCAACAGCGGACGGCGGACGAGGGAATAGCGCGGGATCGGCCGACCGGTCTCCGGATCGAAATTCATGCCGCCGACGAGACCCATGCACAGGCTGAGGCGGGTGAAGCCCCGGGCGCGGTAGGGCTCGAAAAAGTCGTCGGAAAAGGCCACCCCCTGGCCGCCGTCGCCGTAGTAGTAGCAGCGATTGGGCATCGCGCGGTCATACGGCGTCAGCGAGCCGGCGGGATTGACCGCAAGGCCGAGTTCACGCAGGACGGGCGGCAATTCGTCCGTCATCTCGAAGACATGGACCTCCGGCTTCGGCGCCTGCTCGGCGGCGAGCCCGGCCGGCGTCGCCAACAGGGCCGGGAGCGTGGCGGCAAGAGCGGCGAGACGGGAGCGGCGGCAAGGGATCATCGCGCCTCGGCCTTCGATTCGGGTTGGAAGACCGCCGCGACGATACCGAGGCGATCGAGCGCCTGCAGCGTCGCGCCGGGGCCGGTCAGGGCGTGGCGGGATTTGAAGGCGTCGAGCGCGGCGCGGGTGGCGGCATCGTAGCGGCCGTTTGCCGCGAGCGACTGGCCGTCGGCGATCAGGGCCGCCTGCAGGACGCGCGTGCGCTGCGGGGCGTCGGCGAACAATTCGCCGAGATCGGTGCCGGCATAGTTGATCCGGGCCTGACGATTGCCGCGATCGAAGGCGGCGCGGAAATAGCCGAGGGCCTTGACCGGCGACATCGGCACGCCCTCGCCACTGAGGTGCATGACGCCGAGATTGTTCATCGACCAGTCATAGCCCATGGCGGCGGCGCGCTCGTAGGTGGCGACGGCCTCGGCGTCACGGCCGATCTTGTCCAGCACCCGGCCGAGATTGTGCAGCAGGCGCGGATTGTCGGGATTGGCGCGGCTGTCGGCGTCGCAGGCGGCAAGCGCGGGTCCATCGTCGATGGCGTCGAACTCGACGCCGGCAAGCGAGATGTTGTTGTCCCTTTCCGCCGCCAGCACATCGCATTGCAGCGGCGTCTTGCGGGCGAGCAGGTAGAGCGGCTGGGTCATGGCGACGCGGTGTTCGGGATGCTGGCGACCGCCGGTGGTTTCCAGCACCATGCCGGCGGCGCGGACGAGGATGGTGTTGAGGTCCTCGTCGGCATTGCTTGAGGCCGCCAGCAGCGCCTGGGCATAGGGGCTGAGCGCGCCGGTGCCGTCATCGGCGGTGTCGTTGGACTGGGTGGCATAGCCGACGACGATGCCCTGGGCATTGCCGGCTCGGTCGGCATCGCTGCCGAGATCGACGGCGATCGGCGCCATGCCCTTGCCGGAGGGCCGCAGCTCGGCGACCGCCGCCTTGTCGAAGAACGGATTGTTGCGGCAGGCATCGAGCAGGACGATCTTCGCCCGGGCGCCGGCGGAGATGCGCTGGATCATCGAGCCGATCGACACCAGTTGCGGGCGCGGCGGGCGGGCCGGGTCGTAGTCGACCGGCAGGGCGTAGTTCTCGCCGGCGATCTGCACGCCATGGCCGGAATAATAAACGAGCGCGATGTCGGCGCCGTCGGCACTGGCGGCAAAGGCGGTGATCGCCGCCTCGATCTCGGCCTTGCCGGCATTGCGCAGTTCGGTGACGGCGAAGCCGATCGCCGACAGGCGCCTGGCGACGGCGGCGACGTCGTTCTGCGGGTTGCGCAGCGCGCCGGCGCCGCGATAGTCGCTGATGCCGATCAACAGCGCCGCCTTGCGGCGACCGTCCACCGTCGGATCGGATGCGGTCCCGGCCGGCGGCGACTGCGCCGCGACGCGGGAAGCGGCAAGGCCCGACGCGAGGGCGATGGCGGCGATCAGGCCAAGGGCGATGACCGGGGCCAGGATCAGCCGGCGGGGAGCAAAGCGTGTCGGTCGGACGATCACTGTTCGGCCTCCCTGTGCGCCTTTTCGGCCTTGGCGCGATAGCTGGTCATGGCGGCGAGGAGGCCCGGCCAATCGGCGGATGGCGACGCGTGGCCGAGCGCGGCGAGGCGCTTGCGGATTTCCGCCTGCACCTCCGGTCGCGCCTTCCCGACCGGGCCGGTCAGTTCGGAAAGTTCGAGATAGCGCGATTTCAGCGCCTGGAGGGCGTGGTCGGCGGCGAGGGCCGGGGACTGCGGCGAACCGGTCTGTTCGTCGTAGAACTCGACCAGCCTGACGCTGGCGCCGGAGTGCCCTGCCTTGCTCGCCGCGATCAGCCGGGCGAGCGCCTTGGCGAGGTCCTTCGGCGCGCCGTCGCCCAGCGCATGCATGCGGCTCAACTCGAACCCGGCCTCCGGGTCACCGGCGTCGGAGGCGAGTTCGAGCCAGGCGAGGCGCTCGTCGCGGCTGACGGCCTTGCCGTCGCGGGCGAGATCGGCGAAGGCGGCACCGACGAGATCGCCCTCCAACAGGCGTCCCCGCCGTGGTTGTTGCGGCGCGAGCGGCGCCTGGCGCAATTCGGCCAGCGCCGCCCGGCGCAGGTCGGGCGCCTCCTCGGCAAGCCCCTGCACCAGACGGCGGGCGGCTTCCTCGTAACTGGTGCCTTTCGGCAGTTCGCCGCGCATTTTCAGCAGGCGCACCCAATGGCGGGCGGCGGCCTTCACGTCCTTCGGCACTCCCCTGCCGTCGGCGGTGAGGCGATAGAGATCGGCGAGCGCGCCGCGATTGCCCGTCTCGGCGGCGGCGCGGGTCAGGGCGATGGCGCGGGGCGGGTCCTTCGCCACGCCCATGCCGCGCCAGAGGAAGGTGGCGAGGCGATGGCGGGCTTGCGGGGACGCTGCGGCGGCGGCGCGCTCATAAAGCGCGATGGTGGCCGGCAGCTCGGCCGCCGGGGTCGATACCACCATCTGGTCGGCGAGCAGGGTCAGGGCGCGGGCATCGCCGCGATCGGCGGCGACGCGCAAGCGTTCGACGGCGGCATCGACATCGAGCGGCAGTTCGTCGCCGTCGAGCAGCGCCCGCGCGGCCTCAACGAGATCGTCGGTGGCGGTGGAGGCGATGAGGCGCAGCCAATCGTCGGCGCCGCGTGCCTCGGCCGGGCGCGGCCACAGGCGGACGGCCTGGTCGCGGTCGGGCTTCGCGCCTTCGCCGTTCCACAGCATCTGGGCGTAGCGGCGGCGATCGTCGAAAGCGGCGTGATTCGGGCCGACTTCCTCGCCGAGACGGGCCAGCTTCCGCCGCAAGGCGATGAGGCGGACCGGATCGGGGGCAACATCGACACCGCCTTCGAGCAGATCCGCCAGCCGGCGGATCGCGGTCAGGTCGCCGGCACGCGCCAGCCGGTCGAATTCGGCGATCGCGGCATCGGCGTTCGCGGGGGCGAGGCGGCCCGGCAGGTATTGCTCGGCCAGCAGCCGGCCGGCAGCCCGGTCGCCGGTGGCGGCGGCGCGGCGGAACCATTCGACCGCCGCTTCGCGGCTACGGGCAATGCCGAAGCCGTTGGCGTGGATCCAGCCGAGGCGGACCATGGCGCCGGCGTCGCCCTTGGCGGCAGCGGCTTCAAGCAGGGCGCGGGCCTTGACGACGTCGCGCGGGCGGCCGCGCCCGTGCAGATGATCCTCGGCCAGGGCAAGCGTCGCCTCTGCATTGCCGCGCGCGGCGGCGCGCTCGTTCAGGGTGGTCGCGGCCTTGGCGTCGTCGTCGCGCCGCATCCGGGCAAGGGCGACCATGGCGCCGGCGTGGTCACTCGCCACGGCGCGCTCGAAGGCGGCTTCGGCGTCGGCGAGGTGTCCCGCCCGATCGAACACCATGCCGGCGCGATAGTTGGTCTCGGCATCGGCCGGCGGGGTGGCGACGAAGCGGCGGCAAGCGTCCGTCAGTTCGTCGGTGGTGGTCAGTTCCGGGTCGGCGATAATGGCCGTGGCGCCGGACAGGCAGGCTTGCGCATCGTCGCTCGCGGCGCCCTGGGGCTGGCTGGACTGGGCGCGGGCGGTGGCGGGCACGAGGCAGAGCAGCAGCGGGAGGGCGAGCCAATGACGCCGTCTGACGCGATCATTCGCGGGTGTTGCGCTGTGCATGCGGCGTCCGATTGCTGGCGCGGCCCGACGGCCGGAGTTGCTCATCCATCCTCAACACAGGCAAATGGTCTTTTGCAAGGCATGCGATCACGCCGGGGCACCGGCCGCGACCGACCGCCGCCGGTCGAGGCCGCTCGGGGCCGGCTGGCGGTTCTTGACGGTCAATTCGCGTCCGGCCCTTGAACCGGGCGGGGCGGCGCCCGATACTCCCGGCGAGATCAACCGAGAGACCGACATGACCCATCCGGCAATCGACCTTTTCGCCGCCACCGGGCTCGACCCGGATGCCGCCCTGCGGATCACCGCCGAGGCGCTGCGGGGGGCGGACGATGGCGACCTGTTTCTCGAATACAAGCAGTCCGAATCGCTGTCGTTCGACAATGGCCGACTGAAGGGGGCGTCGTTCGACACGACGCAGGGCTTCGGACTGCGGGCGATTGCCGGCGAGGCGGCCGGATTTGCCCATTCGGGCGAGATTTCGGAAGCGGCACTGAAGCGGGCGGCGGATGCGGTGCGGGCGGTGGCGGGCGGGCATTCCGGCCAATATGCAGCCGCACCGGCGCGGACCAACACGCGGCTCTATTCCGAGGAAAATCCGCTCGGGGCGCCGAGCTTCGAGGACAAGGTGCGGCTGCTTGCCGAGATCGACGCCTTTGCCCGGGCGCGCGATCCGCGCGTGCGGCAGGTGTCGGTGGCGCTGGCGGCGTCGTGGCAGGTGGTGGAGATCCTGCGCGCCGACGGCCACCGGGTGCGCGACGTGCGGCCGCTGGTGCGGTTCAACGTCTCGATCGTCGCCGGCGACGGCTCGCGGCAGGAAGCGGGCGGGCACGGCACCGGCGGGCGCGACGGGTTTTCGCAGTTCATCACTACCGATGCCTGGCAATCGGCGGTGGACGAGGCGCTGCGGCAGGCGCTGGTGAACCTCGAGGCGGTGCCGGCGCCGGCGGGCACGTTCGACGTGGTGCTCGGCCCCGGCTGGCCGGGGGTGATGTTGCACGAGGCGGTCGGGCATGGGCTTGAGGGCGACTTCAACCGCAAGAAGACCTCGGCCTTCGCCGGATTGATGGGCCAGCGCGTCGCCTCGAAGGGGGTGACCGTGGTCGATGACGGCACCATCGCGGCGCGGCGCGGGTCGCTGTCGATCGACGACGAGGGTACGCCGACCCAGTGCACGACGCTGATCGAGGACGGGATCCTGGTCGGGTTCATGCAGGATCGGCAGAATGCCCGGCTGATGGGCGTCGCGCCGACCGGCAACGGCCGGCGCCAGTCCTATGGCCACATTCCGATGCCGCGCATGACCAACACCTACATGCTCAACGGCGCGCATACGCCGGCGGAAATCATCGCCTCGGTCAAGGACGGCGTCTATGCGGTGAATTTCGGCGGCGGGCAGGTCGACATCACCTCCGGCAAATACGTGTTTCAGTGCACCGAGGCCTACAAAATCGAGAACGGCAAGATCGGCGCGCCGCTGAAGGGGGCGATGCTGATCGGCAACGGCCCGGCCGACATGAGCCGAATCAGCATGATCGGCAACGACATGGCGCTCGATCCCGGCATCGGCACCTGCGGCAAGCAGGGCCAGAGCGTGCCGGTCGGCGTCGGCCAGCCAACGGTGCGGATGGACGGAATCACCGTCGGCGGCACCTCGGCGCGGGCGGCGTGACGCCCGCCGGAGCGGATTTCGCCACGCCGGACCAGGCAAATGCCCCGCAACAGGGCTGTTTCCGGCGCTTCCAGACAGAACGCGGTTGCCGCGCGGAAATGTTCGCGTGGCGCACGGACTCGGGGCAACCCGGGCGGGTTCTCGCGGCTGGTGACGCTTCGGCAGGAGTGTTTCGTGATATTTCGGCAACAGGCACTGGCGACATGGCGATGGTTAAAAATCTCCCACTAGCTTTTCTCGCCTATTAATCCCTCATTAACCATGGGTGATTAGTTTCGCTCACGTCACATCTCTTCGCGGAGGAATTAATATGAAGACTCTTCGTGTTATCGTCGCTTGCGTTGCCGTTCTCGGCGCGATGTCGGTTGCTGGCTGCGCCTCGAAGGCCCCGCCGGCTCCGGTCGTGACCAAGGGCTGATTGCGGTTCGCCGCAGCATTCCTGGACAGTTTGAAGGGCGTTGGAGCTTGGCTCCAGCGCCCTTCTTCCGTTTGGATGCGCCGGATTGAGGCCGCGTATTGCCGCGCGGCGCCCGACAGGCGATCACTTCAGCGCGAGCGGTGCCGAAAAGTCCGAATCACCGGGTTGCGATCCGTCGCCATCGCGCAGACGTAACAAGACCATGCGAAATCATGGGCGAACCGTCGTTGCCGCGTTCGATCGGTGATCCGCCTGTCGCGTTGTCGCTTCCTTCGGCCACGGGGGAAACGCGGGCGGAACGGCCGATGCCTTGGCCGATGCCGTCGGGCATTCGACGCGGGCGCCAGCCGCCTCGGCGAATCGCCGGCAAAATCCGCCTGTTGCCCTCCCCTCCCTCGTCATTTGCCGGAAGGCCCGCCCTTGACCACTTCCTCGCGTCCTTCCGCTCCGCCGGCGACGGCACCCGCGGCCTTCACCGTCGGTTCGACCATGCGGCATGTGGCGGTGATGGCCGCGACCGGCTCGCTGGGGCTTGTCGCGATCTTCATCGTCGACTTCCTCAACCTGTTCTACATCGCCCAGCTCGGTCAGGCGGAGCTGGCGGCGGCGATTGGCTATGCCGGGACCTTGCTGTTCTTCCTCATCTCGATTGGCATCGGCTTCACCATTGCCGCCGCGGCACTGGTCAGTCGGGCCATCGGCGCCGGCGACCGGACGAAGGCGCGGCGGCTGGCGGCGTCGAGCCTGATGCTGTCGTTCGGGCTGATGGCGGTGCTCTCGGCGGTGTTGTGGCCGCTGCTCGGGCCGGCGCTGACGCTTCTCGGCGCCACCGGCGTGACCCACGAGATCGCGCTCGGGTTCCTGCGCATCGTGCTGCCGTCGACGCCGATCATGATCCTCGGCATGATCTTCTCGGCGATCCTACGGTCGGTCGGCGACGCGCGCCGGTCGATGATGGTGACCTTGTCGGGCGGCATCGTCGCGGCGATCGCCGATCCGATCCTGATCTTCGGGTTTGACCTCGGCGTCACCGGCGCGGCGATCGCGACGCTGTTCTCGCGGCTCGCCCTGCTCGGCGTCGGCCTGCACGGCGCGGTCAAGGTGCATGATCTCGTCGGGCGGACCTCGCTCGGCGATGCCCTCGGCGACGCGCGGGCGCTTGCGGCGATTGCCGTGCCGGCCGTGCTGACCAATGTCGCGACGCCGGTCGGCAATGCCTACATCACATCGGCGCTGGCGCCGTTCGGCGACGATGCCGTGGCGGGCTGGGCCGTGATCGGGCGCCTCATCCCGGTGGCGTTCGGGGCGCTCTTCGCCCTGTCTGGCGCGATCGGCCCGATCCTGGGGCAAAACCTCGGCGCCAGGCGCTACGACCGGGTCCAGCGGGCGATGACCGACTCGTTCGTGCTGATCGCCGGCTACTCGCTCGTCGCCTGGGCGCTGCTGTTCGGATTGCGCGGCTGGATTATCCAGGTGTTCGGGATCGGCGGCGACGCGGCGATGCTGGTCGACAGTTTCTGCGCGCTGATTGCCGGCTCGTTCCTGTTCAACGGGTTCCTGTTCGTCGCCAATGCCGCCTTCAACAACCTCGGCTTTCCGGCGCTGTCGACGCTGTTCAACTGGGGCAAGGCGACGCTGGGGACGATCCCGTTCGTCTGGCTGGGGGCGCGCTATGGCGGCGCCTATGGCGTGCTGGTCGGCCAGGGCGTCGGCGCGATCGTATTCGGCACCGCGGCGATGATCAGCTGCTACCGCGTCACCGGCAAGCTGGCCGAGCGGGACGCGGCGCGATCCTGATCGGACTGGCAAAATCCGGGCGGACTGACTATTGTGCGGCAAATCCTCGACTGGACCGCACATGAACCGCTTTGATCCGACCCGCTCCGCTGGCGAAGCCCGCGTCCGTTTCCTCGACAACGACTTCCAGATCCTGAGCCCCGGTTCGTTCGTGCGCTGCGCCGTCACCGGCCAGCCGATCGGCCTTGACGACCTGAAATACTGGTCGGTCGAGCGGCAGGAAGCCTATGCGGACGCGGCGGCGTCGCTGAAGCGGCATCTGGAGATCGCCGGCTGATACCAACGGGCATTGAATATGACCGATGGTCTTCCCGCGCCAAGTTCTCATGCCTCCGGCATGAGCGGTCGGCCTCACCCGGCCATTAGCGCCCGCAGCGCGACGTCGACGACCAGCCCGGCGAAGAGGATGGCGCCGGCGTCGCGATTGGAGCGGAAAAGCCGCAGGCAGCCGTCGCCGTCGTTGATGTCGAGCCGGGCAATCTGCCAGGCGAGATGCATGGCAAAACCGGCAAGGCCGACATAGGCCAGCAATCCGACGCCCGCGAGGGCGAATGCACCGGCGAGCAGCGCCAGCGTCGCGCCATAGAGCGCCATCAGCCATCGCGGCGTCGCATCGGCGAAAAGCCGGGCGGTGGAGCGGACGCCGACGATTTCGTCGTCTTCCTTGTCCTGATGGGCGTAGATGGTGTCGTAGCCGACGGTCCAGACGATGTTCGCGGCATAGACGAGCACCGGCGCCCAGTCGAGCCGGCCGAACACCGCCGCCCAACCGATCAGCGCGCCCCAGGAAAACGCCAGGCCGAGGACGAGCTGCGGCCAGTCGACGACACGCTTCATCAGCGGATAGACGGCGACGATGCCGAGCGAGGCGATGCCGAGCCAGATGGTGAAGGCGTTGAACTGCAGCAACACCGCAAAGCCGCAGAGCGCCAGGCCCGCCATGAACAGCACGGCCTGACGGACGGTGACCTGTCCGGAGGGAATCGGCCGCAGGCGGGTGCGCTCGACGGCGCCGTCGATGTCGCGATCGAGGATGTCGTTATAGACGCAGCCGGCGCCGCGCATCACCACCGCGCCGATGAGGAACAGCGCCAGATGCCAGGGGTCGGGATAGGCGCGGCCGGCGGCTCCGGCGGCCAGCGTCGCCGACCACCAGCACGGCCACAGCAGGAGCCACCAGCCGATCGGCCGTTCCAGCCGCATCAGCCGGGCATAGGGGCGGAACCTCGCCGGCAGATGCCGGTCGACCCAATGGCCGCGCACGGCATCGGCGACGGGGCCGATGATCGGGGCGCTGGAGAGCGGGCTGTTGCTGGTCATGCCTCTTCGATGCCGCCTCCGCGACGGCGGGTCAAGAGGCCGGCGCAAGGGTTGTCGGCCAAGCCGGTCAAACGGCGGCATCGACATCATTCCGGCTTGACCGCGCCGGCGCCGGCGCCTATCCGAGCCGCAGCGCAGTGGGCAGGAAAGGCCGGCGAGATGAACGTATTCCTGATCGGATCGGGTGGCCGCGAACACGCGCTTTCATTCGCCATCGCCCGTTCGCCGCTGCTGACGAAACTATTCGCGGCACCGGGCAATCCGGGCATCGCCGAACACGCCGAGCTGGTCGATGTCCGGATCGAGGACCATGGGGCGGTGATCGCCTTCTGCAAGGCAAAGGCGATCGACTTCGTCGTCGTCGGGCCGGAAGCGCCGCTGGTGGCCGGGCTGGTCGACGACCTGGAAGCCGCCGGCATCGCGGCATTCGGACCGGTGAAGGCGGCGGCGCAGCTTGAGGGCTCGAAGGGCTTCACCAAGGATCTCTGCGCCGAATTCGACATTCCCACCGGCGGCTACGGCCGGTTCACCGATCGCGCCGCCGCCGAGGCCTATGCCCGGGCGAAGGGCGCGCCGATCGTCGTCAAGGCCGACGGGCTCGCCGCCGGCAAGGGCGTGACCGTGGCGATGACGCTCGACGAGGCGCTCGGCGCCATCGCCGACTGTTTCTCCGGCGCGTTCGGCGCCGCCGGGGCGGAAGTGGTGGTCGAGGAATTTCTCGACGGCGAGGAGGCGAGTTTCTTCGCGCTGGTCGACGGCGAGAACGCGCTGGCGCTGGCGTCGGCGCAGGATCACAAGCGGGTCGGCGACGGCGATACCGGGCCGAATACCGGCGGCATGGGCGCCTATTCGCCGGCGCCGGTGATGGACGCGGCGATGACGGCGCGGGTGATGGCCGAGATCATCCTGCCGACGGTCGCCGCCATGCGGGCGCGCGGCACGCCGTTCAAGGGCGTGCTGTTCGCCGGGCTGATGATCACGGCGGATGGGCCGAAGCTGATCGAATACAACACCCGCTTCGGCGATCCGGAATGTCAGGTGCTGATGACGCGGCTCGACGGCGACATCCTGGCGCTCATGAAGGCATCGCGCGACGGCGGTCTCGATCGGGTGCCGTGCCGCTGGCGCGACGAGACGGCGCTGACGGTGGTGATGGCGGCCGAGGGCTATCCCGGCACGCCGCAAAAGGGCAGCGAGATCAAGGGCATCGAACGGGCAAACGCCATTGCCGGCGTCAAGGTGTTCCACGCCGGCACCCGGCTTGACGGCGGACGGCTGCTGGCCAATGGCGGGCGGGTGCTGAACGTCACCGCCACCGCATCGAGCGTGGCGGCGGCGCAGGCGCTCGCCTATGCCGGCGTCGACGCGCTCGACTGGCCGGGCGGCTTCTGCCGCCGCGACATCGGCTGGCGGGCGGTGGCGCGGGAACGCGGCTGAGGGCGGGCAAGGCTCGCGGCGAGGACGTTTCGAGGCAGTCGGCGGACCATTGGCCTGAGGGCGTGGCGCATGCCCCCGTGACGGCCTCGTAAAATCCGTTATGGTGGCGGGCGCAACCCCAACCCGAGTGTCGCCATGCCCGCCGATCTCTTCCCCGGCCTTGCCGCCAGGACCATTGATGTCGAGGAGGTGCGGATCTTCTGCCGGGTCGGCGGCAGCGGGCCGCCGCTGGTGCTGCTGCATGGCTTTCCGCAGACCCACGCGATCTGGCACCGGCTGGCGCCGGCGCTGGCGCGCCACCACACGCTGGTGATCCCGGACCTGCGCGGCTATGGCTGGTCGAGCGTGCCGGAGTCCCATGGCGGCGCCGGCTATTCGAAGCGGGCGATGGGTCGCGACGTCATCCGGCTGATGGAGGAGCTGGGCCATGTCCGCTTCGCCGTCTGCGGGCACGATCGCGGCGCGCGGGTCGGCTACCGGCTGGCGCTGGATCACCCCGAGCGGGTGGAGCGGCTGGCGCTGCTCGATATCCTGCCGACCTACCGGGTGTGGCAGAACATCAAGGCCGGCACGACGGCGGCGGCGCACTGGGCGTTTCTCGCCGGCGACGAGCCCGGGCCGGAAACCGAGATCCTGAAGGACCCGCTTGGCTATTTCGAGGGCCTCCTGGCCGGCTGGTCGGGGTCGGGCGATCTGAAGCGGTTCCACCCGGCGGCGCTTTCGGCCTATCGGCAGAGCTGCAACGAGCCGACGCGCATTCATGCGTTCTGCGAGGACTATCGCGCCGGGGCGACGATCGACGTCGCCGACGACGAGGCGGATCTGGCGGCGGGGCGCAGGATCGGCTGTCCGGTACAGGTGATTTCCGGGCGGTTCTATCTGACCGCCGGCGCGGAATCGGCCCTTGAGGCGTGGCGCGACAGCTTCGCGCCGCAGGCGGTCGGGGGGACGGTTGAGTCCGGGCATTTCGTCGCGGAGGAGAACCCGGACGCGGTGCTGGCGATGCTGGAGCCGTTTCTGAAGGGGTGAGGCAATGCTCGACCGGCAACAGGCGTTTTCGGGCACGCGCGAGGTGGCGCCGGCGCTGGCGTTCGATGCGGGGCGGCTTGCCGCCTATCTCGGCGCGCGGGTCGCGGGCTTTGCCGGACCGGTCGAGGTGCGCCAGTTCAAGGGCGGGCAATCGAACCCGACCTATCTGGTGACGACGGCGGACCGGGCCTATGTGCTCCGGCGCAAGCCGCCAGGCAAGCTGTTGCCGTCGGCGCATGCGGTCGACCGCGAGTACCGGGTGCTGGCGGCGCTCGGCAAGGCCGGTTTTCCGGTGCCGAGGGTGCATCTCTACTGCGACGATGCCGAGGTGATCGGGACGCCGTTCTATCTGATGGACCGGGTCGAGGGCCGGGTCGTGTGGGTGCCGTCGATGCCGGGCGCAACGGCGGCGGAGCGGGCGGCGACCTATGCCGACATGGGGCGGGTGATCGCCGAGCTGCACCGGTTCGATCCGGTCGAGCTGGGGCTTGGCGATTTCGGCAAGGGGCAGGACTATGTCGCCCGGCAGGCGGCGCGGTGGAGCACGCAATACCTCGCCTCGAAGACCGACGACATCGCTGCCATGGACCGGCTGATCGCCTGGCTGCCGGACCACCTGCCGCCGCCGGCGCCGGTGCGGATTGTCCATGGCGACTACCGGCTCGACAACCTGATCCTCGACGCGGCAGCACCGAAGGTCATCGCGGTGCTCGACTGGGAACTGTCGACGCTCGGCGATCCGATCGCCGACTTCAGCTACCACGCCATGCAGTGGATCATGCCGCCGACCGAGGACGGGTCGGGCACCGGTTCGCTGGTGGGGCTCGATCTCGACGCGCTGGCGATCCCGAGGCTCGAACCCTATGTGGCGGCCTATGAGGCGGCGACCGGGCTGACGGTGGCGCCCTATCTCGATCGCTATTTCGCCTACAACCTGTTCCGGCTGGCGGCGATCCTGCAAGGCATCGTCGGGCGGGTGCGCGACGGCACGGCCACCAATGCGGCGGCGGCGGCCATGGCCAATCAGGTGCGGCCGCTGGCCGAGGCCGGCTGGCACTTCGCCGAGAGGGTCCGCGCCTGAGCGCCGCCGCGGGGGCTTACAACCGGCGCGGCGCATTCCCATCTGAGACAAATGGGTCCATCCGGGGGAAATGGGCCCATCCGAGACGAACGCGCCGGCATGGTCCCGAACCGCCCTGGTCCCGAACCGCCCTCGTCCCGAACCGCCCTCGTCCCTCATTGGAGCTTGCCTGATGTCCACTCCCCGGATCGGCCTTGTGCTTGGCGGCGGCGGCGCCCGCGGGCTTGCCCATATCGTTGTGGTCGAGGCGCTCGACGAACTCGGCGTCCGGGTCGACGCGATCTCGGGGACGTCGATCGGCGCTATCTTCGGCGCCGGCACCGCCGCCGGGCTGACCGGGCGGTCGATGCGCGAGGTGGCGCTGGAGAATTTCCGCAATCGGGCCAAGCTGGTCGCCAAGCTGTGGGAATTGCGGCCGACCAAGCTGATCGAGCTGTGGCAATCGGGCGGCAGCGTGCAGATCGACCCGGAAAAGGTGCTGGAGCTGTTCATCGGTCCGATGATCCCGGAGCGGTTCGAGGATCTGGTGATCCCGCTGTCGGTGACGACGACCGACTTCTACGGCTGGCAGGCGGAGCATTTCCGCAAGGGCGACCTGCGCAAGGCGGTGGCGGCGTCGATGGCGATCCCGGTGCTGTTCAAGCCGGTGGCGCATGAGGGGCGGGTGCTGGTCGATGGCGGCGTGGTCGATCCGCTGCCGCTGACGTCGCTGCCGGCGCCGGTCGACCTCACCATCGCGGTCGATGTGATGCCGTATCCGGAGGCCCATCACGGCACCAAGCTGCCGGGGGCGCGCGAGGCGATCATGGGGGCGACGCAGATCCTGATGCAGGCGGTCGTCGCCGAAAAGATCCGCCACAATCCGCCGGACCTGCTGCTGCGGCCGAAGGTCTCGGGCTTTGCCGTGCTCGACTTTCACCGCATCGACGAGATCTTCACCGCCGTCGAGCCGCTGAAGGACGAGGTCAAGCGCCGGGTCGACCGGCTGTTGTCGAGCGAGACGACCACGGCCGAGGCGCTGCCGCCGCCACCGCAAAAAAAGCGGCTACCGAAGGCGCTGCGGCTGCTGACCGGGGCGAAGCCGGAAAAGAGCTGACACAGGCCGCGACGATCAGCGCCGGTCGCGGAAGAATTCGACCAGCAGCCGCGCGGCATCGCCCTCGGCAATGCCGCCATAGACCTCGGGCGCGTGGTGGCAGGCAGGGCTGGCGAAGAAGCGCGGGCCATTGTCGACGGCGCCGCCCTTGGGGTCGGGCGCGGCATAGTACAGGCGGCGGATGCGGGCATGGCTGAGGGCCCCGGCGCACATGGCGCAGGGTTCGAGCGTGACGTAGAGGTCGCAATCGATCAGCCGCTCGCTGGCGAGCACGCGCGCGGCGGCGCGGATGGCGACGATCTCGGCATGGGCGGTGGGATCGCGATCGGTCAGGGTGCGGTTGGCGCCGGTGGAGATGACCTTGCCGGCCTTGACGATGACGGCGCCGACCGGAACCTCGCCATTGCGCGCGGCGGCGCGGGCCTCGGCGAGCGCCTGGTCCATGAATCCGGAGACGGACGGCAAGGCGGGGGGCGATGCCGGCGGCGGTTCGGGAACATCCGGCATGACGAAAAGCCTCGTGATTTTGCTCGCGAGCGGGACGCGAACCTGATAGCAGGTTTTTCCCGCGCGTCACCATCGCTGGCGCGCCGCAAGGATCGATAGGCGCGGGAGCGCCCATGTCCCGACAGAAGGATGGCAGACCATGACCGACAAGACCCCGAAGTCCGTCGACGGCGGCGAACGCATCGCCAAGGTGATCGCCCGCGCCGGGCTCGGCTCGCGCCGCGAGATCGAGGCGTGGATCGAAGAGGGCCGGATCAAGCTCAACGGCAAGAAGCTCGACACGCCGGCGGTGACCGTCACCGCCAAGGACAAGATCGAGGTCGACGGCCAGCCGCTGCCGGAGCGGGAACGGACCCGGCTGTTCCTCTATCACAAGCCGCGCGGGCTGGTGACGACGACCCATGACCCGGAAGGCCGCCCGACCGTGTTCGAGGCGCTGCCGGAGGACATGCCGCGCGTGGTCAGCGTCGGCCGGCTCGACATCAACACCGAGGGCCTGTTGCTGCTGACCAATGACGGCGGGCTGGCGCGGGTGCTGGAACTGCCGTCGACCGGCTGGCTGCGGCGCTACCGGGTGCGGGCATTCGGCACGATCGATCCGAAGCTGCCGGAACTGCTGGCCAACGGCATCGTCGTCGAGGGCGTCGCCTATGGACCGATCGAGGCGACCATCGACGGGGTGCAGGGCGGCAATGCCTGGCTGACGCTGGGCTTGCGCGAGGGCAAGAACCGCGAGGTGAAGCGCGTGCTCGCCCATCTCGGGCTGACGGTCAACCGCCTGATCCGCATCTCGTTCGGGCCGTTCCAGCTGATGGACGTGCCGGAGGGCGAAATCCTCGAGGTGCGGGCCAAGGTGTTGCGCGACCAGTTGGGGCGCAAGCTGATGGTCGAGGCGCAGGTCGATCTCGACGCGCCGATCATCAACCACCTGCACCGCGATCCGGAGCCGGAAGCGGCCAAGAAGCCGACGGCGGCGGCGCCGTCGAAGACGACGGGACGCGGGCCGGGGCGCGATCTCAGCGCCAAGGAAGGCCGGGCGGCGATCGCGGCGCAGAAGGCCGGGCGGCCGATGCGGTCGGAAGGTTCGATCGGCCGACGGCCGGAGGGCGAAGGCGGCGGCTATCGCTCGGAAGGGCGGATCGGCCGCAAGCCGGCCGAGGGATGGAAGAGCGAAGGCGCGATGGCGCGGCCGCCGCGCAGCGGCGGGCGGATCGAGCGGCCGGAAGACGCCGGTGACGGCCGGCCGGCGCGCGGCGGCTCGCGGCCCTGGACCAAGGATTTCGCCCGACCGGGCGGTGCCGGCCGGGGCGAGGAGCGCGGCGAACGTGGCGGCGGCTTCAGCGCCGGCGGGCGGGGCGACGGCCCCGGCGGCGAGCGCGGCCGGGCGCCTGCCGGCGCCGGGCGCGAGCGGTCGGACCGGGTGTTCGGTGCCGGCGGCGGACGCGGGTTCAAGCCGCGCGATGAAGAGGGCTTCCGCTCGGGCCGGGGGCCGCGTCCGGACGCGGCGACCGGCGCGGGTGACGGCGGCGAGCGGAGCGGGCGCGGCGGCTACAAGTCGGAAGGGTTCCGCGGCAAGCCGGCCGGCGGCTTTGGCGCCAAGCCGCGCGGCGAGCGCGGCGCGGCCGGCGACGGCGCGGGCCGGGGCGACGGGCCGGCAGGCGGCGGGCGGTGGCGCTCGGAAGGGTTCAAGAGCGCGCCCGGCGGCGACAAGCCGCGCGGGCCGGGCAATTTCCAGGCCGGTGGCCCGCGCAAGCCGGGCGGCGGCGGGCGTGGACCGGCTGGCGGCGCTGGCGGTGGCTTTGGTGGGCGCGGCGGCAACGGCGGTCCGGGTGGCGGCGGGCGTGGCGGCTATGATGGCCCGAAGGCCGGGCCGCGCGGCGGCGGGCGGGGGCGCGGCTGATGCGGATTGTCGGCGGTGCGTTCAAGGGAACGGCGCTTTCGGCGCCGAAATCGATGGCGATCCGGCCGACGACCGACCGGCTGCGCGAGAGCGTGTTCAACATTCTCGCCCACGGGCTCGGCGATCCGGTCAGCGAGGCGCGGGTGCTGGATCTGTTTGCCGGCACCGGGGCGCTGGGGCTCGAGGCACTGTCGCGCGGGGCGCGCTATTGCATCTTCGTCGAGGAAGCGGCCGAGGCGCGCGGGTTGATCCGCGCCAATGTCGAGGTGACGCGACAGACCGGCACGACCAAGATCTGGCGGCGCGATGCCACCCGGATGGGGCCTTGCTCGCCGATGGAGCCATTCGATCTCGTCTTCGCCGATCCGCCCTATGGCAAGGGGCTCGGCGAACAGGCGCTCGCCTCGGCGCTGGCCGGCGGCTGGCTGAAGCCGGGGGCGACGGTCGTGTGGGAAGAGGCGGCGGACGCCGCCGTGACGATCCCCGACGGGTTCGAGCTGGTGGACGAGCGCGAGCAGGGCGAAAGCCGGGTGCGGTTCCTGGTGGTCGGCGGGCAGGACTAGCGTTTCGGCTGCCTGCCCCCTGCCCTTTCCGACGAGAATCGTCCGCCGGGCGGCGCGATATCAGCCAACCTGGCCGCGATGGCGCAGGAAGTGGTCGGCGAGGACGATCGCCATCATCGCCTCGGCCACCGGCACGGCGCGGATGCCGACGCAGGGGTCGTGGCGGCCCTTGGTCATGACCTCGACCTCGTTGCCGTCCTTGTCGATCGACTGGCGCGGCGTCAGGATCGACGAGGTCGGCTTGACGGCGAAGCGCGCCACCACCGGCTGGCCGGTGGAAATGCCGCCGAGGATGCCGCCGGCATGGTTGGCGAGGAACACGGGCCTGCCGTCAGCGCCGATGCGCATTTCGTCGGCGTTTTCCTCGCCGGTCAGTTCGGCCGCCGCCATGCCGGCACCGATCTCCACCGCCTTGACGGCGTTGATCGACATGAAGGCCGAGGCGATATCCTGATCGAGCTTGCCGTAGATCGGCGCGCCCCAGCCGGCGGGCACGCCCTCGGCGACGCATTCGATCACGGCGCCGACCGAGGAACCGGCCTTGCGAATGCCGTCGAGATAGTCCTCGAACGCCTTGGCGGCGTCGGGATCGGGGCAGAAGAAGTCGTTGTTGTCGACCTCGGCCCAGTCCCACTTCGACCGGTCGATCTTGTGCGGGCCGATCTGCACCAGCGCGGCGCGGATGACGACGCCGGGGATGACCTTGCGCGCCACGGCGCCGGCGGCGACCCGCGCCGCCGTCTCGCGCGCCGAAGAGCGGCCGCCGCCGCGATAGTCGCGCACGCCGTACTTGGCGTCGTAGGTATAGTCGGCGTGTCCCGGGCGATACTTGTCGCGGATGTCGCCATAGTCCTTGGAGCGCTGGTCGACATTGCGGATCATCAGCGAGATCGAGGTGCCGGTCGTCACCGGACCGCCGGTGCGGTCGTCCTCGAACACGCCGGAGAGGATTTCAACCTCGTCGGGCTCGCGGCGCTGGGTGACGAAGCGGGACTGGCCGGGCTTGCGCTTGTCGAGAAAGGCCTGGATCTCGGCGACGGTCAGCGACAGTCCGGGCGGGCAGCCGTCGACGACGCAGCCGAGCGCCGGGCCGTGGCTTTCGCCCCAGGTGGTGACGCGGAACAGGTGACCGAAGGAATTGTGCGACATGGCGACCTGCGGGGACTGCGACAAGGGAACGCCCCGAATTCCGGGTTGATCAACGGAATTCGAGGCGCGGAAGGGTGAACCGGTCGAGGGAGAGAGCCGAAGGCTCAGTCCTTGACCACCGAGATATCCGGCGCGTCGACGGCCTTCATGCCGACGACATGGTAACCGGCGTCGACGTGGTGGACCTCGCCGGTGACGCCGCGCGCCAGATCGGACAGGAGGTAGAGGCCGGTGTCGCCGACTTCCTCGATGGTGACGGTGCGCTTCAGCGGCGAATTGTACTCGTTCCACTTGAGGATATAGCGGAAGTCGCCGATGCCGGAGGCGGCAAGCGTCTTGATCGGGCCGGCCGAGATGGCGTTGACGCGGATGTTCTTGGAGCCGAGATCGACGGCGAGATACTTGACGCTGGCCTCGAGCGCGGCCTTGGCGACGCCCATGACGTTGTAGTGCGGCATGACCTTTTCGGCGCCGTAATAGGTGAGCGTCACCAGGGCGCCGCCGTTCGGCATCAGCTTCTCGGCGCGCTGGGCGACCGAGGTGAAGCTGTAGACCGAGATGTTCATGGTCTTGTTGAAGTTGGCCTCGGTGGTGTCGACGTAGCGGCCGCTCAGCTCCTCCTTGTCGGAGAAGGCGATGGCGTGAACGACGAAGTCGATCGTGCCCCACTTTTCCTCAAGCGCGGCGAACACCGCGTCGATGGTGGCGGCGTCGGTGACGTCGCAGTGGCCGGCGAGGAACGCGCCGAGTTCGTTCGCCAGCGGTTCGACCCGCTTCTTGAGGGCATCGCCCTGCCAGGTAAAGGCGAGTTCGGCGCCGGCATCACGCAGCGACTTGGCAATGCCCCAGGCGATGGACCGATTATTCGCCACGCCCATGACCAAGCCGCGCTTGCCCGCCATCAATCCTGTCGCCGCCATTCCATCCTCATGTCGTATTCGCGTATTCGCATCCTGAACTATCAGCGTCCTATGGCATGCGTCGCGGGGTCGGATCAACACTTGCATTGCCCGCCTGCGTCGATTGAAGGTGCCGAGCCTGTTCACTTTTGATATCGAAGCGTAACGAAGCAGCAACAATTGCGAGCCGCCATGACCCTCGCCCCGACGGTGTCGACCGCCCTTCTCGACCGTTTCGCCGCCATTGTCGGCGCGCGGCACGTGCTGACCGATCCGGAGGCGATGCGGCCCTATCTGATCGAATGGCGCGATCTCTACCTGGGGCGAGCGCCGTGCATCCTGCGGCCGGGATCGACGGCGGAAGTGGCGGAGCTGGTGCGGCTGGCCGGCGAGGCCGGCGTGGCGATCGTGCCGCAGGGCGGCAATACCGGGCTGTGCGGCGGCCAGATCCCCGACGACAGCGGCCGCGAGGTCGTGCTGTCGCTCGGGCGGCTCGACAAGGTGCGCGCCGTCGATCCGGCTGGCAACACCATGACGGTCGAGGCCGGGGTGACGCTGGAAAAGGTGCACGAGGCGGCGGAAGCCGTCGACCGGCAATTCGCATTGACACTCGGCAGCCAGGGTTCCTGCACGATCGGCGGCAATCTCGCCACCAATGCCGGCGGCACCGCCGTGCTCGCCCATGGCAATGCCCGGGACCTGACGCTGGGGCTCGAAGTGGTGCTGGCCAATGGCGAGGTCTGGGATGGCTTGCGGGCGTTGCGCAAGGACAATACCGGCTACGACCTGAAGCAGCTGTTTCTCGGGGCGGAAGGCACGCTCGGCGTCATCACCGCCGCCGTCATCAAGCTCGGGCCGCGGCCGAGAACGCGCCAGGTGGCGTTTGTCGGGCTGGACGACCCGGCGGCGGCGCTGGCGCTGCTGAACGTCGCCCGGACCGAGGCCGACCAGATGCTGACCGGGTTCGAGCTGATGCCGAGGATCGGGCTCGAATTCACCTTGCGACACCTGCCTGGCGGCCGCGATCCGCTGGCCGAGCCCGCGCCGTGGTATGCGCTGATCGAGCTGTCTTCAGGCGGCGGCGAGGAAGCCTGTCGGCTGGTGATGGAGGCGGTGCTGGAGCGGGCGTTCGAGGCGGGGCAGATCCGCGACGCGGCGATCGCCGGCAGTCTCGCCCAGGCGGCGGCATTCTGGCGGCTGCGCCACGGCATGTCGGAGGTGCAGAAGCTCGAGGGCGGTTCGATCAAGCACGACGTCTCGGTGGCGGTGTCGCGGATTCCGGAGCTGATCGAGCGCGGCGTCGCCGCCGTCGAGGCGATGATTCCCGGTTGCCGGCCGGTGCCGTTCGGCCACATGGGCGACGGCAACATCCATTTCAACATCTCGCAGCCGATCGGGGCCGACAAGGCGGCGTTCCTTGCCCGCTGGGACGAGGTCAACGCCGCGATCCACGCCATCGTGCTTGACATGAACGGCTCGATCGCCGCCGAGCATGGCGTCGGGCGGCTGAAGGCGCACCTGATCGACCAGGCGCGCGGGCCGGTCGAGATCGACCTGATGCGCCGGCTGAAGGCGGCGCTCGATCCGCAAGGGCTGTTCAATCCGGGCCGCATCCTGCCGTGATGGCATCGGGCCTCCGCCGTGACGTCGCGGATGCCCAATCGCGCGGCCAGCCGGTTTGATAAGCTTTTGGCAGCGAATTTCCGTTACAGTCATCAACCATGTCGAAAAGGCGTGAGAGTGCCATGGCGTTTGTGCCGGAAAGTGCGGATGACATTGCGGCAGGCCCACAGGGCCTGACGCCGTCGCGTCTGTCCGAGGCAAACATCAATCCCCGCACGTTTCTCGCGACGGATTATCTCAATCACTTCAACGAAGTGATCATGCTGGTCGAGCTCATTCCGTCGATGCCGGAAGTGGCCGAGGACGTGCTCGACTGGGTGCCCAAGAGCTATATCGAGCATTTCGGCGAATCGAAGTTCCGCGAGAAGGAACTGGCGGTCGCCGCCTGGCACGCGGCGCGTCCGTCGGTGCGGGCGGCGCTCGGCGCGGTCGTTGTCGAGCTCGAGGCAACGATCCACGAGGCGAAGGACCTGGTGCGCGGGGTGACGCTGACCAGTCCGGAATTCGCCGAGATGGCCAATATCCTGATCCATACCCGCTTCCGGCCGCTGATCGACCGGGCGTCGAGCATCATCAATGGCGTGCCGGCCCACGACGTCGCCGCCGACCATCTGCCGCATCCGAGCGCGCAGGAATCGATCGACGAACTGTTCCCGTGAACGACACCGGTCCCGTCCCGCGCCTCGGCGTCAGCGTCTGCGTCTGGCGCGACGGGCAAACGCTGCTGATCCGCCGCGCCAAGGCGCCGCATGCGGGGGCGTGGTCTCCCGTCGGCGGCATGGTCGAGTGGGGTGAGACGCTGGAACAGGCGGCGCGGCGGGAAGTCGCGGAGGAAGCCGGGATCGACATCCGAATCAATGGCCTGGTCGGGACGCGTGACCTGATCTTCGCCGATGACAGCGGGGCGGTCGCAACCCATATCGTCCTCGTCGTGCTCGCCGCCGACTGGCTTTCGGGCGACCTCGTCGCCGGCGACGATGCCGACCGGGCCGAGTGGGTGCGGCCCGAGGACCTGGGCGCCGTCACACTTCTGCCCGGGGTGCTGCCTTATGTGCTCGCCAGTCGCGATTGCCGGCATGGACGATTGAACCCGCCGGCGGTTTCGCCCACAATCGCGCCGACGCAACCCCGAACCTGATCAAGATGCCGTGCGCCACCACCCTCGCCGTTTCTCGACCGCGCGCCAAACGCGGGGCACGGACGCGCGCGCTGGTGGTGACGATGACGTTGCTCATCGCGCCGCTGCCGTCGCTGGCGGCGGGTTCTGTCGGGCGACAGCCCTATGACGAGAAGCTGTTGCGGCTGTCGGAGCTGCTGGGGTCGCTGCATTACCTGCGCGAACTCTGCGGCGCGCGGGAGGGAACGCTGTGGCGCGACCGGATGAACGCGCTGATCAATGCCGAGGATCCGACGCCGGAGCGGCGGCGCGCGTTCATCGACCGGTTCAACAGCGGCTATTCGGTGCTGGCCGAGGTGCATCACGGCTGCACGCCGACGGCGGTGGCGATCGTCGAGCGCTATTCGGATGAGGGCGCGCGGCTGATCCGGGAAATCAGGGCGCAGTACGCGCAATAGCCCGGTACGCCAAGCCATTGTTCATGCATGTGTTCGGGCGATGGCGGCGTCAAGATTGCACCGCGTTTTCGCGACCCGCGTTAACCACTCCTTGAGAGAAATGACCGCGCATTAACTTTTTCCCCAGCCAATCCGCTCACTTTTATGAAAACCCTGCTAACGTCCTCGAACGGGAAAGCGGCCAAGCGCGGTCGCTCGGGGATGGTTTGCGACGTGGACATGCTCGACGAAGTCAAGGCAGGCGCCGATCGCCTGATCGATGAAAAGAAGCGCGCCGCACTGGAATGCCTTACCGAGGCCTGGGCCGACGCCGAGGCCGAAGGCATCGAGAGCGATATCCTCGCCCATGCCGCGCTGTTTGCCGCGATCATCGATCTGGTCGGGCGCTACGGCGAAATGGCGGTTTCGGACATGTTCAAGGACTTCCCGCAGAAGATCCTCTCGGGCGACTACACGGTGCGCCGCACGATGCAGTGAGGATCGGGCAAGGCGGGGTCGGCGCGCTGGACTTTCGAGGGGAAAGCCTGCGATATCTGGCGGCGCGAGGCGCTGGCGCGATGGTCGGCCAGGGTGCCGAACACGCGAGACCCGCAGCCCATGCCGATGTTCCGTCCGGCCCGTCTTCTTGCCGTCATCGCAATTGCCGCGGTTGCCGCCGGCCTGACCCTGTCGGGACAGGCCGCCAACAAGGTGCAGACCGAGACGATCACGGTGCCGTCGGCGCCGGCCGGTCCGAAACCGCCGCCGGGTGCCGGCGACCCGCACGACAAGCCGGCCATGCCGGGCCCGGCAACGGCGCCGAAGGCCGGTCTGACGCTTGAGGTGCATTATGGCACCGAAGGGTTGCCCGAGCGGGTGAAGGCGATGCGGGCGCGGATCCTCGAGGCGGTGAAGTCGGGCGACATCGAGGCGCTGCGGACGCCGATCACCTCCAACGAGATGCCACCGATCTTCGCCGAGAACGACGTTCCCGACCCGATCGCCTATCTGAAAAGCCAATCGGGCGACGCGGAAGGCCGCGAGATTCTGGCGATCCTGTGGGATCTGCTCGATGCCGGCTGGGTCAAGGCCAATGCCGGCACGGCGCAGGAAATGTATGTTTGGCCGTATTTCGCCGAACACCCGATCGACCAGTTGTCGAACGAACAACTGGTCGAAATGTTCCGGATCGTCACCGCCTCGGACTATGACGAGATGCGGGCGGCGGGCAAGTACATCTTCTACAAGATCGGCATCGGCCCGGACGGCACCTGGCACTACTTCAAGCTTGCCGACTGATTCCAGGGACCTGAGGCGCTGACCCACCCGGCTGTGGTGGAGTTGCCGCAAGGTTGCGAATTCAATCCTGCTGCCCGCGAACCGGTCTTGGTTCCCGGACGGTTGTCGTGGCATTAGAGCCGGTCTTGCCAGTTCAATTCCTGAATTCGGCGCGATGTGACCAAAGGTCATGAGCGGACACGCGGCTGACACGGAATCGGCATGAACTGCCGGACGGGTTCGCGGCAGTCGGGTTCATTCAGACCAGCCGTCCTCGGGAGCGCATTGTTTCATGTCGTTATTGATCTTCGTCCGCCACGGCCAGACCGACTGGAACCGCGAGCGGCGCCTGCAAGGGCAAAGGGATATCCCGCTGAACAATCACGGCCGGTCGCAGGCGCGCGACAACGGCCGGGCGATCGCGCGCTGGCTCGAGGCGCGCGGGATGGCGGCCGGGCAGCTGGATTTCGTCTCGTCGCCGATGGGGCGGGCGCGGGAGACGATGGAAATCGTGCGCGCCGGGCTCGGGCTGCCGCCGAAGGGATACCGGGTCGACGACCGGCTGAAGGAGATCACCTTCGGCGACTGGGAAGGCTTCACGTTGCCGGAACTGATGCGTACCCAGGCCGCCGACGTGGAGCGGCGCGAGCGCGACAAGTGGGAGACCGTGCCGCCGGCGGGTGAGAGCTACGAGATGCTGTATCGGCGCATCCACCCCTGGTATGGCGAGCTGGCGCGGCCGACGCTGGCCGTCGCCCATGGCGGCGTCTGGCGGGCGCTGCAGGTGGCGATCGAGGGGCATTCGCCGGAAACGACCGCGTCGGCGGCATCGGCCGATGTGCGGCAGGACCGATTCATCGTCGTCGAGAACGGCCGCTTCGAGTGGATTTGAGCCGTCGCCGCCAACGACAAAAGCGATCGCGGCCACCCTGGGGGTGACCGCGATCAAATGGCTTGAGCGGGCGCTTCGATCAGGCGGCGATGCGCGAGACGAAATCGGCGACGAAGCGGCGGACCGATTCGGCCTGGCGGGTGAGGTCGGACGAGGCATCGGCGACGCTGCGGGCGGCGTCCTCGGAGGCTGACGCGGCCTCGGCGACCGAGCCGATCGAGGTCTCGACGTGGCGGCTGTCGCCGGCGGCCGAGCGGGCGTTGCCGGAGACGGTGTCGGTGGCGGCGCCCTGCTCGTCGACGGAGCGGGCGACCTCGTCGACGATGCCGCGGATCTGGCCGACCATCGAGACGATGCCCTGGATGGCGCTGACGGTGCCGCTGGTCGAGCTCTGGATCGAGCCGACCACTTCGCTGATTTCCTCGGTGGCGCGGGCGGTCTGGGTGGCGAGCTGCTTGACCTCGTTGGCGACGACGGCAAAGCCCTTGCCCATTTCGCCGGCGCGGGCCGCCTCGATGGTGGCATTGAGCGCCAGCAGGTTGGTCTGGGCGGCGATCTGGCGGATGATGGTGACCGCCGTGCCGATCCGGTCGGCGGCGCTGGCCAGCGCGGCGACTTCCGTCGAGGTGTGGTTGGCGCGGTCGACGGCCTCCTCGACGATACGGGTGGCGGAGACGATGCGGGTACCGATCTCGGCGACCGAGGCGGCGATCTGCTCGGCGGCGGCGGCGACTGCCTCGGTGTGATGGCCGGCGCGGTCCGAGGCGGTGCGGGCATCGCCGACCCGGTCGCGGGCCTCGGTGGCGATCTGAGACATGGTCGCCGACGACTGCGACAGTTCGGCGGCGGCGCGCATGACGATCTCGATGGCGGAGCCGACCTGGCGTTCGAAGTCGAGGGCGAGGCTGGCGCGGTCGTGGGCGGCGTTCTTGGCCATGCGCTGACGCTCTTCGTCGAGCTGGGCAATGCGGCCGGCATATTGACGGAACACGTCCAGCGACTTGGCCATCATGCCGACTTCATCCTCGTC
>JAEULV010000003.1 GCA_016793065.1 Hyphomicrobiaceae bacterium | reverse complement strand
ACCTCCCCCATAAAGGGGAGGGAATCGAGAGCGAAAACTCGCTGCGCACCTCAATCGCCGTCGAGTGAATTGAAGCCGAGGGTGATGCCGAGGGCGCCGGGCATCGCCTTGACGGCTTCGTCGCGTGCTTCGCGGATGGCGTCGCGCAGGGCGACGAACGGCTTGCGACCGGCGGCGTCCTGGGCGGCGGCGGCGAAGTCCGGCGGCAGGGTGGCGGCGATCCGCCTGGTGTCGGCCGAGGCGGCGACCGCCTTGTCGATGCCGGTTCCACCCTCGATCAACAGCAGCAGCAGGTCATGCGCCGCCTCGGTTTCAAGCCGCAGCGCCCGCGACGAGCGGCCGGAGCGCCACATCTCGCCGGCCTGCGGCTTCGCCGCCGTCGGGCCGGTGCCGAGAACCGGCGAAATGCGGGTGTCGGTGTTGAACTGGGCGCTGGTGACGTAGTCGGTCGCGAAACGCGTAACCGCCTCGACGGCGCTTGCATCGTCGCCGCCGCGCAGGCGCGCCATCAAGCCGCCGTTGCCGGTCCAGCCGGTGACGATATCGTCGGCCATGCGGGCAATGTTGCCGGCGATCGCCGCCCCGATGGCGCAGCGGCGGGCGCCTCCCGGTCCGGAAAACGTCGCGCCATCTTCGAACAACACCCGCTCCAACGCCGGAAGCCCCTGCAGGCCGGCGCTGGAACCGGCGATGGTCTCGACCGTGACCGCCTCGCTGCCCGACAACAGCGCGCCGAGCGCCTTGGTGGTGGCATTCTTGCGCTCGGGCCAGTGATAGAGGTTCTCGGCGCGGAAATCGTCGGCGACTGGGCCGTAGCGCAGAAGCGCGACGGCATTCCAGGCATCGGCGGTGGCGTGGAAGCCGGCCTTCACCTCGGCAATCGCCTGATCGCCGGGCGCGGCGCAGGCTGTGGCGAAACGCTTGGCCTCGGCGCGGGCGCTGGCGGCCAGGGCCTGATAGCGCGGCACGGCGAAGCGCTCGGCGACGCGGATCGCGACATCGCGCGGCCCCGCCTCGGCCCCGCCGGCCAGCGCCGGGATCAGGAGCAGTGCCGCAACGGCGCACCGGATGCTTCGCATTTCACCAGCCTCCCGCAGGCGCCTCACAGCCTCTCGATAAATGCAATCAAGGCCTTGCGATCGGTCACCGTCAATCCGTCAAAGCCCGTCCGCGCGCGTCTCGCCTCGCCGTCGTGCCAGCCGATCGCCTCCGCCACCGTGCGGGCGCGCCCGTCATGCAACAGCCCGGCGCCGCGCTTAAGCGCGCTGGAAATTCCCCACAATGGCGCGGTGCGCCACTCGGCTGCATTGGCATCGCCCTCGGCGGCATCGGCCAGCCCCGGCCCGAGATCGTGCAGCAACAGGTCGGTAAAGGCGGCAACCGGCTGGCCGGCCGGCCCCGCCAGCGCCGGCGCATGGCAGGCCGCGCAGCCGATCGCGGCGAACAGCCGGGCGCCGGCCTGCCCGGGCTCGCGCCGCGACGACGATTGCGGGGTCGGCGCCGGCAAGGTGGCGACGAAATGGCCGATCAGCCGGACGATCTCGGCGTCGATCTCCGGCCCGCCGGCGTCCGACCCGGAGGGCGCGCCGAGACAATCGACCTGCGTCGCGGTGCAGTCGCCGCTCGCCGCAGGCCGCGCGGGCGTCGACAGCCCCATGTCGAGCGAGAACGCGCCCGCGACCTGATCGACGATCGCCACGCCGGTGGCCTTCTGGCCGAAGCGGCCCAGCTTGCCGTCGATCCGCGCCGCCCGGCCGGAAATGCCGTCGCCATCGCGATCGTCCGGATCGGCGCGCGTCAGGATCTCGCCCTCGGCCACCGCCGCCAACAGCCCGAGCCCGTGCAGCGCCGGCGCCGCCCGCACCGAGACGCGGGTTTCGTCCGACAGCGGGCCATAGCCAAGCGCGCCGGGGTCGACCCGCCAGCGCATCCCCTCGCCTGCCGGCAGCGCGGCAAGGCGCGGACGGGCTTCGGCGGCAACACCCGCGACCGCGCCGGTCTGCAATTGCCGGCCATAGACCGGATCGCCGGCGCCATGGCGATCGAGGCGGATCACCAGCCCCGGTTCGCGCGGCTCGCCATCGTCGGCAAGCCGCCGCGACGCCCGCCCCGCCCCCGGATGACAGGCGGCGCAGGAGCGCGCATCGAAATGCGGCCCGAGCCCGTCATCGGCCTTGGTCGCGGTCGGCGCCGGCACCCAGGCGCGCTTGAACAGCCGCGCACCAATTTCCGCGTCGAGATCCCCGGCCAAGGTCGAGCCCGGCGCCGCGAGCAGCCCCAGGATCGACACCAGCAAGGCGGATGGCCGGATCGCCGGCAGGGCGTTCATCACTGCACCTTGGCGGGATCATCCAGGCTATCGGAGCCCTCGACCTCGATCTTGAGGCCGAGCTTGTCGACGACCGTCTCCAGCGCCCGCGTCTGGGTGATGAGGCCATCGACCAGCGCCTGGACCTTGGCGTTGCCGTCCTTGTTGTTGGCGGCGATCATCTGGTCATAGGCCATCTTGCCGCTGTCGGCTGTCGACTTGATCACCGCGGCGCGCGCCAGCGTTTCGGCCATCGCCGCCGACAGCTTGCCGGCCTCGACCGGCGCCTTGGCGCGGGCAAGATCCATGACCGACGGGCCGGAAACGACGCTGCCGTCGACGCGGGTATAGGCGCCGTTGACGATCGCCACCATGCCGGCGACGTCGTAATAGTGGCTGTTGTGGGTGTTGTCGGAGAAGCAGTCGTGCTCCTCCTCCGGATCGTGCAGGATAAGGCCGAGCTTGGTGCGCTCGCCGGCGAGTTCGCCGTAGGACAGCGAGCCGATGCCGGTGAGGATGGTCACCAGCCCGCCCTTGTCGCCCTTCTTCGCCAGCGCCTTGCGCGCCGCGCCCTTCGTCGTCCAGTTCGCCGCCATTTCGGCGAGGTCATCGACCAGCAGGTCGGTCGCGGCCTTCAGATAGGCGCGGCGGCGGTCGCAATTGCCGTTGGTGCAGGCCTTGAGGTCGAAGTCGGTATGCGGGCGAGCGCCGGCGCCCGGCCCGGTGCCGTTGAGATCCTGCCCCCACAGCAGGAATTCGATCGCGTGATAGCCAGTGGCGACATTCGCCTCGACGCCGCCGGCCTCCTGCAGCTTGTCGGCCAGCAGCGGCTTGCTGATCTTGCTGGCATCGATCGTCTTCTTGCCCACCTTCAGCCTGGGATTGGCGATGACATTGCCGCGATAGAGCGGGTTTTCGTCCGACGTTTCGCCGTAGCTGGCCGCGACATAGTCGATCAGCCCTTCGTCCAGCGGCCAGGAATTCACCCTGCCCTCCCAATCGTCGACGATCGGATTGCCGAAGCGAAAGCCCTCGGTCTGCTGATACGGCACCCGCGCCGCGCGCCAGGCATCCTTCGCCGCCGCATGGGTCTCGGCCGTCGGGTTGGCAAGGAAGGCATCGACGGCCGCCTGCAGCTTGCGTCCGGTCGTCAGCGCATCGGCATACATCGCCTCGGCGATATCGCCATAGGTCTTGATCACGTCCTTGGCCGCCGGCTCCGCCATGGCGGTGCCGCCAAGCAGGGAAACCGCCAACGCGGCACCGATGATGCGTCCGAACCTGCACTGCATGACCCACTCCTTCAGCACGGCCGCGCGGCGCCGAGCGCCAGGACCGAAGTTGATTTCCTCATTTCATTTGCCGCAATCCATCGTGTGGCGTCAATGACTTTCACTAAACGATCAGTCGATTTGAATTAGAACATTTCTATTTCATTTTCATCCGAGTTTTGAATCATTCTACTTCCTATCTTGCGATCGATCCCCCCCGGAGCAAGCGCCACCCTTCGCCCGACCTGTGTCGGGACCGCGACAATTGGCCGGTCCAGTTGCATATGCCACGCAATTGCCGTGCCAGCCGAAGCGCCCCATCCACCACGCGCGACCCGACCGACCGCGCGCGATTGCCATGTCACTGCTGCGGCAACCCTTGTTTAGAGTTCCTCTAAAATATTGATCCACAATCCATTTTGTCTCTGCACTCTTGCGTATTGATACAACCGACGCTGCATTGCACAATCCGTCGCGACGCCCCTGCCCTCGCCCCACCTGCCGAATGCGGCCGCCTGTGAAAGCCCCGGACCATGCCTCGCTCCCCCGTTCTTGCGCTTGCTGCCCTCCTCGGTGGCATGATGTATTCGCCGGTCGCAAACGGGATGACGCAAGATATTTCGAGCATTGAACGACTTGGCGAAGCGCTCTACTTCGACACCAGCCTGTCGAAAAACCGCAGCCAGTCCTGCGCCAGCTGTCACAATCCCGAGGCCGGCTTCGTCGATCCGCTGCCGAACAAGGCCGGCCGCGCCGTCTCGATCGGCGACGACGGCCATTCGCTCGGCGACCGCAATGCCCCGACCGCCGCCTATGCCCGCTTCTCGCCGGCCTTCGGCCCGTCGACCAAGCCGGGCATCCTGCGCGGCGGCCAGTTTCACGACGGCCGCGCCGCCTCGCTGGAGGAACAGGCCGGCGGCCCGCCGCTCAACCCGATCGAAATGGGCATGCCCGACAAGGCGAGCGTCGTGGCGCGGCTGAAGGAAAAGCCCGCCTATGTGGCAGCGTTCACGACGCTTTTCGGCCCCGGTGTCTTCGACAAGCCGGAAACCGCTTATGCCGCCATGACCCGGGCCATCGCCGCCTTTGAGCGCACCGATGCCTTCGCGCCGTTCGATTCGAAGTATGACCGCAGCCTGCGCGGCGAATACCAGCTGACCGAGCAAGAGGAACTCGGCCGGGTGCTGTTCTTCTCCAGCCAGTTCACCAATTGCAGCCTTTGCCACAAGCTCAACAGCCAGGCCGGCAGCCCCAGCGAGACGTTCTCAAACTACGAATTCCACAATATCGGCGTACCGGCCAACACCGCCGCCCGCGCCGTCAACGGTGTCAAGCCCGGAACCGTCGACACCGGGCTGACGCAGAACCCGGCGGTGAAGGACAAGCGCCAGGCCGGCAGGTTCAAGACCCCCACCTTGCGCAACATCGCCGTCACCGGCCCCTACATGCACAACGGCGTCTTCACCGATCTGCGTACCGTCGTGCTGTTCTACAATAAATACAATAGCCTGAACCCGGAACGGCTGATCAACCCCGAGACCGGCAAGCCGTTCGCGCCCCCCGAGGTGCCGCGCAATCTGTCCCTGAAGGAACTCGAGACCGGCCCCGCGCTCGACGACAAGCGCATCGATGCGCTGGTGGCGTTCCTCAACACCCTCACCGACCGGCGCTACGAGCACCTGCCGCCGAAACCGTGACGACCGAGGCCTTCGGCTTCAGACTCCCGCGCGGTCGCTCCCCCGCACAAAAAAGGGGCGCCGCAGCCGGCGCCCCTCGTCTCGATCCCGGGCAATGCCGGCTGAGATCACTTCAGCACGATGCGGCCTTCGACCTTGGCTTCCACCGTGCCGAGGCGACGGACGTGCACCATCACCTCATTGGCGAGCAGCTTGCCGTCGACCGCGCCGATCAGCGTCTTGCCATTGCGGAACTGGACGTAGCCATCGCCGCCCTTGAGCATGAACTCATTGGTGGCGACCTTGTAGATCTTGGCCTCGTCAAGCGGCGCGCCGTTGACCTCGACTGATTGCACCCGCGAGCCGACCGGCGCCTTGGTGTCGACGACCATCTTGATGCCGGCAACCTGCGGGAAGCGACCGCCGCCATCGGCGAGCTGCGACACGCCGTTCTCCAGCGCCGCCTTCAGGTCCTTGCCCGAAATCGCCGCCATGGAAGTCGCGTTGCCGAACGGCAGTTCGGCTAGGATGTCGCGACGGGTCAGCACCGCACCGGCCGGGTATTCCTTGTTGGCGCGAATGCCGCCGCCGTTCATGATCGCCACGTCGGCGCCGGTCGAGGCCTTGATCGCGTCGGCGATCAAGTTGCCGATCGCCGCTTCCTGGCCGCGCACGGTGGCGCGACGGCTGTCGAGCGGCGTCGCGGTCTTGCCGAGTTCGACCGCCAGTTCCTTGTCGAGCACCGCTTCGTATTCGGCCACCTTCGCCTGCACCGCCGGCTCGGGCGTCACGGTCTGGGAATCGACCACCTCGAAATTCGGCCGCCACGTCACGGTCTTCTTGTCGCCCTCGGTCTTTACGTTGACGTCGAGGCGGATGACCGTGATGTAGTCGCCCTGCGACGACGATTCGACCATGGCGACGCGGCCGTCATAGACCAGCCGCAGGTCATGGTCGTGACCGGCGAGGATCAGGTCGGCGGCCTTGCTGTCGGCGATCTTGAAATCGTCCGAACGCGGCCCGTGCACCACCGACACGACGAGGTCGGCGCCGGCCTTGCGCAGGTCCTTGGCCTTGGCGATCGCCGTATCGGCCATCGGCGCGAACTTCATGTCCTCCGGCGACGAGGCGGCGATCGTCTCTTCCGTCGTCGCGCCGAGGAAGCCGATCTTCAGCCCGGCCAGTTCGACCACCTTGGTCGCCGCGACATTGGCGATGGCGCTGCCGTCCGGCATGGTGACATTGGCGGTCAGCACCGGGAACTTCGCTTCCGACATCCGCTTCAGGAACGCGGCCTTGCCGAAATCGAACTCGTGATTGCCGGGAACGAACACGTCCGGCTTCACCACGTTGAGGATGTCGATGACGTGGGCGCCCTGATCGAGGCCGCACAGCAGGCACGGCGAGATCGTGTCGCCGGCATGCACCGCCAGCGTATTCGGATTGCGGGCGCGCTCGGCGGCGACAACGGCGGCATATTTCGCCATGCCGCCCCGACCCTTGATCGCATTCATCTGGTCGATGTCGTTGACGAGCACGAACGACAGCTTGACGTCGGTCGAGGTGGCCGCCGGCGCGGCGGTCTGCGCCAGGGCGACGCCGCCCAGAGCCGGACCGAGCGCCAGCACTCCGGCAAACACGCTGGACTTCAGCAGGGCGGCAAAACGTGACGATGGCATGGTGGTTTCCCCTTCTTGTCGTTCCGACAGGGTGAGACGGCCAAACCAAGTTTGCAAGAGTGTGACAGGGCTTTCCAGAGCAAACAGTTCACAAGCCCGCCGGCCGGCCGGCGCCGATCCGGCTCAGCCGCCGCCGGTCGCCCCGAACATCGCCCCGCCGAGTAGCACGACGCCGAGCAGCAGCACCAGCAGGGCCCCACCCACCTCGATCGCCCGGTGGACGCGCGGCGCCCAGACCGAGCCGCCGCCGGCGAGCCGTTCGGCCAGCCCGCTGCCGGAAACCGTTAGCGCCGCCAGCACCGCCACCGTGATGCCGGTGCCGAGCCCCATCGCATAGGCCGCCGCAATGCCGGCGACGAACAGCCCCTGCGACAGCGCGAACACCAGCACGATGATCGCGCCCGAACACGGCCGGAGACCGGCCGCGACCACCGCCGCGACGCCCCGGCGCCAGTCGAACGGCCCGGCGACCAACCGCGGGTCCGGCGCATGCGAATGGCCGCAGCCGCAATCCTGGCCATGGTCGTGATGATGATGGTCGTCGTGGTCGTGCCGATGCTCCGCCGAGGCCGGAGTGAAGACCCGTCCGCGCCGCAGCACCCGCGTCCACACCAGAAAGAGCCCCAGCACGACGATCAGCGCGAAGGACGCGATCTCGATGGTCTGCGCCACCTGCGTCATCGCCATCGCCGTAGCCCGGAACACCCCGGCGGCGACCGCCACGATCGCGACCGCGACGCTCGCCTGGAAGAACGCCGACGCAAACGACAACAGGATGCCGCGCCGCAGGGTCTCGCCATTGGCCAGCACATAGGCCGAGATCACCGCCTTGCCGTGGCCCGGCCCGGCGGCATGGAACACCCCGTAGCCGAACGACAACCCGACCAGCGTCGCCACCGCCCAGCCATCCTCATGAATTGCCCGGATCGCCCCGGTCAGCGCCCGGTAGAATTCCCGCTGCTGCGCCGCGATCCAGCCGAAAAGCCCGCCGCCGCTCGCCGGCGGCGCCTCCGGCATGCCGACGCCGAAGGGCGAGCGCGTCTGCGCCAGCGCCTCGCCGGCATCGAACCCCGCCAGCCACAGGCCGACGCCGAGGAGCGCCAGCACCGCCAGGGTTGGGAAGCGGCGATTGGTTCCCATCACTTGCAGTCCAGCGTCAGGCGATTGGCCAGCGTCTCGGTCAGCTTCTGCAAGCTGCGCGGCAACGCCCGCTCGCTCGCCGGAATCGAGCCGAGCAATGCCGCTGTCGCATCATCCGGGTCCGGCTTGCGCTTCACCGCGACCGAGCAGCCATCCAGCCCGGTGACGGTCGCCGGCTTGTCCTTCATCAGCTCGAAATCGACAAAATAGCCCGGATCGTAGACATCGACCTCGATCTTGTGCCCCTTGGGGTCGACCGTCTCGCGAAGCGGCAAGGTGAAATGCAGCGTCAGCTCGCCCTTGGCATAGGTCAGATAATAGTCGGAGGGCACCTTGAACCCGACTTTCTTGCCGTCGACGCGCGGAATGGTGAAATAGCCGTATTCGAGCAGGGACTCGACGTTGATCTTGGCCAGCGGCTGCAACTCCTCGCGCGACAGCTTGCCGTCATTGTCGGTGTCGAGCCCCTGGCTGGCGAAGCTCGAAAAGCCCTCGTCGAAGATCCAGTCGTGCCGCAGCGCCGTCAGCTTGCCCTCGGCATCGAAGACGAACTCGGTATGAGAATCGACGTAGACGTGCGGATGCGCCAGCGCCGGCACCGGCAGCAGGACCAGGGCGGCCGTCATGGCCCACAGGATGCGTCGCTTCACCACGTCAACTCCCTCGATCGGCTCTCCCGGCGCGTCCGCCGTCGCCAGATTCGCCCGCACACCATCCTAGGACAAAATGGCCGCGCCGTGACCGCCGACTCGATCGCCCTGTCAGCCGAATTTCGGCAGCCATCGCACCGTCGGCATCGGCGGCGACCGCTCGGCGCGCGCAAGAAAATCCCGCGCCCCGCGGCAATCGTGGCTGAAATGCGGCGAGACATGATGTCGCAGCCAGGCTGCCTGATATTTCCGCAGGCCCTGATTTTCACCAGCCATTCAGCCTGCCGTAACGTGCCGCACTGCACGCGAATTGGTCAGCAAACGACCGATGTCGGGTTTGGAGCAATTACCGACGAAGTCGGTCAAGGTTAAATGGGTTCGTGGTCAATTCCACGCCATAACGACCGAAATCGACGCATTATCTATGAAGAATTGTTTAAACCCGACACGATTGAGCCCTGCAATGCGCGCATTGCTGGCTTCACCGCCCCTGCCTTGGAAACGTCACAAGTCAGGTCTAGCTATCTCGCATCGCAACAAGCCTGATGTTGCATCACTTGCTGCCGCTTAATTAGTCTCCTCCCGGACCTGATCGAGATGGCAGCCGCCAATCGCCCCGCCCTGGCGCGGGACACCCCCGGGGGAATGATCCTCCGGCAAACAAGCCCGAGGCCGACGGTGCGCGAGCGCCGGACCCAGGGCCGACTGATGGAGCAGACCATGATCCTCTCGAATGTTATCGGCGCCGCCATTGCCTCGTGGAAGCGTTGGCAGTCCTATGTCGAAACCGTCCGTCAGCTCGAAGCGCTCGACGATCGCGAACTCGACGACCTCGGCATTTCGCGTTGCGAAATCGAGTCGGTTGCCCGTTCGGCCGCCGCTCACTGACCCTAGCTTGTACCGGCACGCCGGGCGGATCTTCCGCCCGGGCCGCGCCTGCCCGCTTGCCGGACGCCAATCCACAGCATTGACCTAACGCTTTGGTCTAAACCGGTTTGCGCACATCTTGCCGACACGGTTCCGCATTGATCGAGCTATTCCTTTTTGACGATCGTTTAAATCGATTTCATCTGCATATTCAACAACCTGAAAACCCTCCCCCGCCAAAAGACCTGAGACGATACGCCTCATGGCTGACGCAGTTGTCCTGACTGGCGCGGCCGACATGGATTTGTCAGGAAGGTGTCGCCGACCGGGCTCCGGTCAGCCTGACTGTCCTACGGCCATCGCGACAACGCCGGCCTTGCCGACGCTGACCGATGGACGCGCGAGCGTCAGGCCCTTGCCGTGGCAAGGGTCCGCCACCGACGGCCTTCCACGAGCAGCGGTTGGTCGTGATTTGGGTACCATACCAACGGGCATTGAAAATGGCCGATGGTATTCCTGACGCGAATTTCTCATGCCGCTGGTGCAGATGAGAAATTCGCGTGTCCTCAGAGGACGGACGCGTCAGCGCCCTCGGCCTCTGGTATCACGTGGCCGTGGAGCCTCTGATGCTGCAAGTCCTGGTTCGGCCCGATCCCGTGGCCGCGAGCCTCACCGATAGCCTCCGCAAGGACCGGCTGATCGCGGCGTCCCTCATCGTTTTCCCTAACCTCGCCACTGCCTGCCGCGCCTCCAGCCTGTTGCGCGACACGCCGGCCGAGGTCGTCGACGTGCTGCCGCGCATCGTGCTCGAGCATGCCAAGTCGATGCCGGGCATGCCCGTCGACGTCGACCTGCTCGGCTCGGAAGCCACCGGCCTGCTGATCGAGACCACCGGCGCCGATCCGACCGACCTTGAGGCCCATGTCGGCGACATCGCCTCGCTCTTGTGGGAAACGCCGACCATCAACGGCGTCCGCTTCAGCCACGATCCGCAGGATTGCGCCCGGCTGCATGCGATCCATGCCCAGGGCGAGCGCGCCATCGAGTGGCTGGTGGTCTAATCGGCTGGTCTCGTAGCCAGCCTGACGGCCCGGGCCGCGTCAGTCGCGGTCCCGCTCCCGCTCGAACCCGAGCTTGACGTCGACGATGAAGCGCCCGGCGCGCGATCGCACCAGATCCAACGCCTTGTCGGGCACCCGCGCGCTGACCAGAACCCGCTCGTCGTCGTCGCGCCGCTCCAGCACTTCCGTCGCCCGATAGAGCCAGGCGACCAGCTCGCCCTCGGCCGCCGGAATGGCGAAGCGGAAGATCGAACGGTCGTGGTTGAGCCGCGTCTCGATCAGGTCGAGCAGCGCCTCGCACCCCTCGCCCGACACAGCCGACACCGGAATGACCGTCTCGCCGTCATTGGCATGGCCTTCCAGCAGCCGCGCCCGGTGATCGGCATCGAGCAGGTCGATCTTGTTCCAGACCTCGACGATATGGCCGGCGTCATCGGCGGTGATGCCGAGCTTGGTCAGCACGTCGCGCACATCGCGCGCCTGCGCCGCCGTATCCTCGTGCACGATGTCGCGCACGTGCAGGATCAGATCCGCCTCGATCACCTCTTCCAGCGTCGCGCGGAACGCCGCCACCAGATGCGTCGGCAGGTCGGAGATGAAGCCGACGGTATCCGACAGGATGATCTCGCCGCCATGGGGCAGCTTCACCCGCCGCAACGTCGGATCGAGGGTGGCGAACAGCAGGTCCTTGGCAAACACCTCGGCCGCCGTCAGCCGGTTGAACAGCGTCGACTTGCCGGCATTGGTATAGCCGACCAGCGCCACCACCGGATGCGGCACCTTCTTGCGGGTCTTGCGGTGCAGCTCGCGCGTCCGCGCCACCTGCTCAATGTCCTTTTCGAGCTTGGAGATCCGTTCCTGCAATTGCCGCCGGTCGGCCTCGATCTGGGTTTCGCCCGGCCCGCCGAGGAAGCCGAAGCCGCCGCGCTGCCGTTCAAGGTGGGTCCACGACCGCACCAGCCGGCTCTTCTGATAATTGAGATGCGCCAGCTCGACCTGCAGCCGGCCTTCCTTGGTGCGCGCCCGTTCGCCGAAGATCTCCAGGATCAATCCGGTCCGGTCCAGCACCTTGGCGTTCCAGGCCTTTTCGAGATTGCGCTGCTGGATCGGCGACAGCGGATGGTCGACGATCACCAGTTCGGCGCCTTCGGCCTCGACGATGGCGCGGATATCCTCGACCTTGCCCTCGCCCAGCAGCGTCGCCGGCTTCGGCACCGCCAGCCTGATCACCTGCCGCGCCACGATGTCGAGTTCGATCGCCAGCGCCAGCCCGGTTGCCTCTTCCAGCCGCGCCTCCGGTGTCCGCGTCGGTGCCGGCTCACCGCCCTCGATCGCCTCGCGCGAGCGCCGCTCCTTGCGGATCGGCACGACCACGACGGCGCGGGTCGGCTGCCGCTCGCGCGAGACAGGTTCGCGGGAGCGCTTCAGCGGTTCGTTGTCGTGTGATTCGATGTCGTTCAATCAGGCCGTCCGGTCGTCGCCGTCAGCCGGTTCGAACAATTGCAGCGGGCCGTTCGGCATGATGGTGGAGATCGCATGCTTGTAGACAAGCTGCGAGTGTCCATCGCGGCGAAGTAAAACGCAGAAATTGTCGAACCAGGTCACGACGCCCTGCAGCTTAACCCCGTTCACCAAAAAAATCGTCAGCGGGATCTTCTGCTTACGCACGTAGTTGAGGAAAGTGTCCTGGAGGTTCTGTGCCCGTTCGGCCATTGGAAGCTCGCTTCTTGGTCTTGTCTTCGGGTTCTTGTGATGGCTTCCAAACCATGGCGGACGGCAATCGAAGACGGCAGTCCCGAACGACACGGCATCGGAAGTCGGATCGGATTCGTGGGAATTCGATCCGGATATTGCAAGATCATAGCGCGGATTCTTCGCAAATGCGAGATGGTCGTCATCCGCATCATTGCGACGGCCGTTTTCGCTTCCGACCTCTCCAGATCATACGCCACGGACCCGCGCGCGGATGACCGCCCGCGGCGTCGGATCAGCGTATTTTGGTCATTTCGGCGAGGTCGTGGAATGCGGCCCGCAGCCGCGTCGCCACGCTTCCCGGCGCCCCGTTGCCGACCGGGCTATCGTCGATGCGTACCACCGGCATCACCAGCGTCGTCGCGGCGGTGTTGAACGCCTCCTTCGCCGCCTTGGCCTCGGCGACGGTGAACTTGCGCTCCTCGACCTTCATCCCCTCCCGCGCCGCCACTTCCAGCACCACCGTGCGGGTGATGCCACGCAGGATGCCGAACTCGGCCGGACGGGTGACGATGACATTGTCCCTGGTGACGATCCACGCATTGGTCGAGCCGCCCTCGGTGACGAAGCCGTCGGCATCGACGAACCACGCTTCCGTCGCGCCCGCCTCGCGCGCCTGCTGCTTGGCCAGCACGTTCGGCAGCAGCGAAACGCTCTTGATATCAACGCGTTCCCAGCGGTTCTCCGGAACGGTGATGACGTTGACGCCCTTCTCCGCCCGCGCCGCGCCGCCGGCCGGGTCGATCGCCTTGGCCGTCACCACGATCGACGGCGGCGTCGGCACGGTCGGGAAATAGTGGTCGCGCGGCGCCACGCCCCGCGTCACCTGCAGATAGACCATGCCGTCGCGCACCCGGTTGCGCCGCACCGTCTGGCGCAGCACGAAGCCGAGCGCCTTGCGCGACATCGGCATGGCGATGCGCAACTCGTCGAGCGAGCGCTGCAGCCGGTCCATGTGCCGGGTCTCGTCGACGAGACACCCCTGATACACCTCGCAGACCTCGTAGACGCCGTCGGCGAACTGATAGCCGCGATCCTCCACATGCACGCTGGCATCGGCGTGGCGCACATAGCGGCCGTTGACATAGGCGATGCGGCTCATGGAACACCTTTCGTCGTTTATCGACACGCCCGCGGGCGACGCGGCCGGGAAAACCAAGGGGACAATCTGCCCCATCGCCCGAGCCCCCACCTAGGCGACGGACGCATGGCAGCGCGGCGACCGGCGCCGGTCGCCGCGCCGGTCGGGATCAACTGCCGATGCCGAGCGATTTCAGCTTGCGATGCAGCGCCGAGCGCTCCATGCCGACGAACTCGGCCGTGCGCGAGATATTGCCGCCGAAGCGGTTGATCTGCGCTTCGAGATAGACCCGCTCGAACACCTCGCGCGCATCGCGCAGCGGCAGGCTCATCAGGTGCTCGCCGCCGGTGGAGGTCGGCAATGCCGGCAGCATGGCGCCGACTTCGGCCGGCAGCATGTCGGCGGTGACCACCGCTTCCGGATCGGCCCGCGTCAGGATCATCAGCCGTTCGACGTTGTTCTTCAACTGGCGGATATTCCCCGGCCAGTCATGCGCCTGCAGCACCGCCATGGCGTCGTCGCCGATCTTGCGCACCGGCAGGCCGGCGGTCTTCGCCAGCTGGTCCATGAAGAACTGGATCATCGGCGGGATGTCCTCGCGCCGTTCCGCCAGCGACGGCACCCGCAGCGGCACCACCGCCAACCGGTGGAACAGGTCCTCGCGGAACCGCCCCTCGGCGATCTCGCGCGGAATGTCGCGCGCCGTCGACGACAGGATGCGCACGTCGACCTGAACCTTCTGGCTGCCGCCGACGCGCATGAAGCTCTGCTCGACCAGCACCCGCAGGATGCGGTTCTGGGTGTCGCGCGGCATGTCGCCGATCTCGTCGAGATAGAGCGTGCCGCCATGCGCCTCTTCCAGCGCCCCGACCTTGCGCGGCCCGTTCGGTGTGCTCTCGTGGCCGAACAGCTCCTCTTCCATGCTCTCCGGCGTGATATTGGCGGCGTTCAGCGCCACGAACGGGCCGTTCGCCCGCGCCGACAGCCGGTGGATGGTGCGCGCCACCAGTTCCTTGCCCGCCCCCGACGGCCCGGAAATCAGGATGCGGCTGTTGGTCGGCGCCACCCGCTCGATGTGATTGCGCAACTGGTTCATCACCGACGACTGGCCGAGCAATTCGCCGGTGTCGCCGGACCGATTGCGCAGATCCTCGACCTCGCGCTTCAGCTTCGAGGTTTCCAGCGCCCGGTCGGCGATCAGCACCAGCCGGTCGGCCTTGAACGGCTTCTCGATATAGTCATAGGCGCCGCGCTTGATCGCCGCCACGGCGGTCTCGACATTGCCATGGCCCGAAATCATCACCACCGGCAATTCCGGATGCCGGCTCTTCATCTCGTCGAGCACCGACAGCCCGTCGAGCTTCGAGCCCTGCAGCCAGATATCGAGGAACACCAGCGACGGCTTGCGGAACGCCACCGCCGCCAGCGCCTCGTCGGAATTGCCCGCTCGTCGGGTGCCGTGCCCCTCGTCCTCGAGAATGCCCGCCACGAGTTCGCGGATATCGGCTTCGTCGTCGACAATCAGAATATCGGACGCCATGACGATCAATTGCTCCGGCTGTCTTCGACGGCCAGCTCGGCGGGACGCGACGGCGCCTCGCTGCTGGCCGGTTGGGAAACGTCAGTTGGTTGGTCGGCGACGGTCGTCGCCGATGCTTCTGCCTTGGCGGTCGGCTTCGCCGCCGGCGGTTCGACCGGCAGGGTGAAGCGCACCATCGCACCGAAGCCGCCCTCGGCGACCGCCGGTGCGTCCATCAGTTCGATCGATCCGCCATGGTCCTCGGCGATCTTGCGCACGATGGCGAGGCCAAGCCCGGTGCCCTTCTCGCGCGTGGTCATGTACGGCTCCAACAGCCGCTGGCGGTTTTCGACCGGCAGGCCGATGCCGTTGTCGATCACGTCGATCCACAGGTGCTGGGCGTCGAGATTGCCCTTCACCGTGATCTCGCCGCGCCGCCCCAGCTCGACCGGAACGGCGGCGATCGCCTCGGTGGCGTTCTTCACCAGATTGGTCAGCGCCTGCAGCACCAGCCGGTGATCGAACCGCCCGAGCATCGGCTCGTCCGGCAGCAGGGTCAGGAAGGTGATGTCGGGATTGGCGACCGTCTGCAGGAACACCGCCTCGCGCACCGCATCCGACAGGTTTCCCAGATCCTTCTGCGGCTTCGGCATCCGCGCGAAGGCCGAGAACTCGTTGACCATCCGCTCGATGTCGCCGACCTGGCGGATGATGGTGTCGACGCACTGGTCGAACACCTGCCGGTCGTCCTCGATCCGCTTGCCGTAGCGCCGGCGGATGCGCTCCGCCGACAGCTGGATCGGCGTCAGCGGGTTCTTGATCTCATGGGCGATGCGCCGGGCGACATCCGCCCAGGCCGACGAGCGCTGCGCCGTCACCAGGTCGGTGATGTCGTCGAAGGTGACGACAAAGCCTTCTTCCTCGTCCTCGCTCTGCTCGGAAGTGATGCGCACATCGATGATGCGCTCCCGCCCCGCCCGCATCAGTGTGATCTGCCCCTGCCGCGAGCGCCGCAACTCGTCGCCGAACGCCGACGCCAGAATGTCGCCGAGCTCGGGCAGCACCTCCGCCAGCGGCTGGCCGATCAGCGACCGTTCCGACAGGGACAACGTCCGCAGCGCGCTCGGATTGGCGATGGTGACGACGCCGTTCTGGTCGAGGCCGACGACGCCCGCCGACACGCCGCCGAGCACCGCCTCGGTGAACCGCCGCCGGCTGTCGATCTGGTCGCTCGCCGCGATCAGCTCCCGCCGCTGCTGGCGCAGCTCCGCCGTCATGGTGTTGAAGGTGTCGCCGAGATGGGCAAGGTCGCCCTCCTTGGCCTTGACGTAGACCTGGACGTCGAGATTGCCGCGCGACACGTCGTCGGCGGCGCTGATCAGTCGCCGGATCGGCGCCACCAACCGGTTGGTTAGGCCGATGCCGGTCCAGATCGCCGCCAGCAGCAGGATCATCGCGACGCCGATATAAACCAGCGCGAAGGCAATCTGCGTCCCGGTTCGGCTGGTTTCCAGCGCGGTATATTCCGCCGCCGACTCCCGCGCCAGCCGCAGATATTCCAGCACCCGCGCATCGACCGTCCGCGTCACATAAAGGAAAGTATTGTCGAACGCCTTCAGCTGCATCAGGCCGCCGACCTGGTTGGAGGCACCGGGCGCGATCACCACCGGCTCGCCCTTGCCGGCCTGCTCGTAGGCCTGCGGCGGCGGCATCAGCACCGTGCTCCACGACGGGTCCCACACGCGCTTGATGATCACCGTGCCGTCGCCGCGCAACAGGAACGCCCCCGGCAACTGCCGCAGCTGCGATTGTGTCTGGAAGAACTGCTCGAAACGCAGCGGCTCGTGGTCGAACACCGGCTTGGCGCGATCGAGATCGGTCGACATGGCGATCAGATCGCCGCGCAGCACCCGCCCGTGCTCTTGCACATAGGCATTGGCCACCGTGGTGGCATTGTCGACGATGCGGCGGGTGCGATCCTCGAACCAACGGTCGAGCCCCCGATCCAGCGTGAACGACGCCAGCACCGCCAGCACGATCGCCGGCAGCACCGCGATCAGGCAGAACAGCGATACGATCCGCCCCTGCAGCCGCCGTCCCGCCTCGCCGCGCCGTTGCGCCAGCCACAGCGCCATCAACTCGATCGCGATCAGGCCGATCAGCAGCACGATCAGGATGATGTTGACCGACATCGCCGTCCAGACGATGCGCTGCGTCGGCTCGATCGGCGTCAGCCCGGTCAGCACCGCCCAGGTCGTCGCCACCGACACGATCGCCAGCACGACCGTCACCAGGCCGATCGAACGCATCCAGCCGCGCCGGTCGCTGACAGGCGGCACGGAAGCACTTGGCACTGGCATGGCGCCCACGGTCGAGGCGATGGCGGATTCTGTCATCGGTCGCGGTTCATTGATCCCCGGGCATCGACAAGCGCCAGCGACGCCGAAGAGCCATCCAAGTCATTGTTTTCAAACACAAATAGTCGAACCATTCCGACCCGTCAGGCTCCGGCCGCCCCGCCGCCAACCGAAATTGGAGCATCGCGCCGCCCGAACGTGTCCCGAGTCCTGATCCCGCATTGTTGCAGAATTGCGGCACTGTGGCCAGCGTGCCACATCAATTCTTGCCGACCGTTCGGACAAAAGTCGAAGCAGACGCGGGCTCGGTCCGGCGCATGGAGAGCGAGGGGGAACGACCGCGCTGTCGGCACTGCCGACCGCGCGCCGCCATCATGGCGCGATCCATCAATGCCGCTGATCCAACCGGCCACTTGAATCAACTTGACCCCGGCCGCGCCGCGCCGCAGCTTGATCGTCTTGCTGGTCGCATCCGAAAGCCGAAACCGTCATGAACGCCCCTGTCAGCTCCTATCCGCACACCAAGGCGTCCGCCTGCCCGCACGATTGCCCGTCGACCTGCGCGCTGGAGGTCGAGGTGCTGGCGCCGGACCGGATCGGCCGGGTGCGCGGCGCGGCCGACAATGCCTATACCGCCGGGGTGATCTGCGCCAAGGTGGCGCGCTATGCCGAGCGGGTGCACAATCCGGCGCGGGTGCTGACGCCGCTGAAGCGGGTGGGGCCAAAGGGTTCCGGCGCCTTCGAGCCGATCGGCTGGGATGAAGCGCTCGACACCGTCGCGGCGGCGTTCCTCAAGGCCGAGGCCGAATTCGGCGCGGAGAGCGTCTGGCCCTATTACTATGCCGGCACCATGGGCATGGTGCAGCGGGATTCGATCCACCGCCTGCGCCATGCCAAGCGCTATTCCGGCCAGTTCGACACGTTCTGCACCAACATGGCCTGGACCGGCTACATCGCCGGCACCGGCAAGCTCGCCGGCCCCGACCCGCGCGAAATGGCGCTCGCCGACTGCGTCGTCCTCTGGGGCACCAACGCCGTGGCGACGCAGGTCAACGTCATGACCCACGCCGTCAAGGCGCGAAAGACAAGGGGGGCGAAAATCGTCGTCATCGACGTCTATCGCAACGCCACCATGGAACAGGCCGACATGGGGCTGGTGCTTCGCCCCGGCACCGACGGCGCGCTCGCCTGTGCCGTCATGCATGTGCTGTTCCGCGACGGTCTCGCCGATCGCGACTACCTCGCCCGCTATACCGACGCGCCGGATGAACTCGAGGCCCATGTCGCCAGCCGCGATCCGGCCTGGGCGGCGGCGATCACCGGCCTCGGCGTCGACGAGATCGAGGCCTTCGCCCGGCTGGTCGGCACCACCCGGCGGACTTTCTTTCGGCTCGGCTACGGCTTTTCGCGCCAGCGCAACGGCGCCGTCAACATGCACGCCGCCGCCTCGATCGCCGCCGTCACCGGCTGCTGGCAGTACGAGGGCGGCGGTGCCTTTCACAACAACGGCGCGATCTACCAGCTGAACAAGCTGATGATCGAGGGCTCGGACCTGCGCGATCCCCGGGTGCGGGTACTCGACCAGTCGGCGATCGGCCGCATCCTGCTCGGCGACGCCGAGGCGCTGCGCGGCGGGCCGCCGGTGAAGGCGATGATCGTGCAGAACACCAACCCCGCCGCCGTGGCGCCGGACCAGGACAAGGTCCGCGCCGGGCTGGCGCGCGAGGACCTGTTCCTCTGCGTCCACGAGCAGGTGATGACCGAAACCGCGCGCATGGCCGACATCGTGCTGCCGGCGACGATGTTCGTCGAGCATGACGACGTCTATCGCGGCGGCGGTCACCAGTACATCGTCTGGGGCGGCAAGCTGATCGATCCGCCGGGCGAGGCGCGCGAGAACTTCGTCGTCATCAACGAGCTCGCCCGCCGCGTCGGCGCCGAGCACAAGGGCTTCCGCATGAGCGTGCGCGAGCACGCCGACTGGATGCTGCGCAACTCCGGCTGGGAAGGGCTGGAGGCGCTGGAAGGCAAGCGCTGGTTCGATTGCCAACCGGATTTCCGCGCCGCGCATTTCCTCGACGGCTTCGGCTATCCCGATGGCAAGTTCCGCTTCAAGCCCGACTGGACGCGGGTGAAGGCGCCGAACGACGGGCCGATGGGGCCATGGGCCGATATCCCCGCCCTGCCCGACCACTGGCCGGTGATCGAGGCCGCCGATGACGCCTACCCGTTCCGGCTGGCCACCTCGCCGGCGCGATCCTTCCTCAACTCGACCTTCAACGAGACGCTATCCTCGGTGAAGAAGGAAGGCGGCCGGCCGGAGGTGATGATCCATCCCGCCGACGCCGACCGGCTCGGCATCGACACCGGCACGCTGGTCCGCCTCGTCAGCCCGCGCGGCGCCGTGCGGCTGCATGCGCGCCGCTTCGACGGGGTGCGGCCGGGCGTGCTGATCAGCGAGGGCCTGTGGCCGAACGCCGCCTTCGTCGACGGCGCCGGCATCAATGTGCTGACCGGCGCCGATCCGGTCGCGCCCTTCGGCGGCTCGGCCTTCCACGACAACAAGGTGCGGGTCGAGCTGGGCTAGCCGCGCGCCAGCGTCGCCGCGATCCGCTCGGCGGCGGCGATGTCGTCCGGGGTATTGGCGTTGAAGAACGGATCGACCGGCGCGACCGGCCATTCGACCGTCCGCGCGCCGTGGCGGCCGGTGAACAGGCGCACCTTGCGCAAGCCCTCGCTCACCAGCGCCGCCCGCAATGCCGGCGCCAGCGCCACCGGCCACAACGCCGCCGTCGGGTGGATCTCGCCGCCCGACGCGGCCAGCGACAGCGGCCCGGCGGCGGCAAGTCGGCTGGCGAGGTCCGCCGGCAGGAACGGCGCATCGCCCGGCACGCTCAGCACCGCCGCCACATCGGGGCGATGGACGCGCGCCCATTCGAGCCCGGCGAGAACGCCGGCGAGCGGCCCGGGATGATCCGCCACCCCGTCGGCGATCACCGGCAGGCCGAAGCCGGCGAACCGCGCCGGGTCGCCATTGGCATTGATCGCCAGGGCCGCCACCTGCGGCCGGATGCGCTCGATCACATGGGCGATCAGCGGCCGGCCGGCCAGCATCGCCAGCGGCTTGTCGCCGCCGCCCATGCGCCGGGCGAGGCCACCGGCGAGGATGACGGCAAGGATGGGCGGGGCGGACATGCGGACGGCTCCGGTCGGTGAACGCGCGGCAGGCCCGGCGGCGCCGGCCGGCCTCGCGATGCTTGCCTCGAACTGCTCGCCGATCGCGCCGGCAAAGGCAAGCGCCGGCCGGCATTATCGGCGCGATCGACGCTCATTCGGCGCAGGGCTCGATCTTCTCGACCACATCGACGCCGTCGACCACGCCGCGCATGTCGACATCGCGCAGGAACGTCACGAAGCCGCCGGTCTCGGACGTGCGCAGATAGGTGGTGAACAGCACCGCGCCGGCGGGAATCGGCCCGACCCGGCAGACATCCGGCTTGATGGCGATGGTCAGCGAGCCGTTCGCCGCCTTGTGGCTGGCCTTGAACGCCAGCGCCCGGGTGCGGATCGCCTCCAGTTCGGCGATGCTCTCCCGCGACAGCCGGTAGGCGTAGGTGATGCCCGGCTGGCCCTTGGAGACGCCGTTGAGCTCGGCGATCCGCACCGGGTCGGTCTCCTCGCTCAGCACCACGTCCTCCTGCATCCGCTCGCCGCCGACCTCGACCTTGACCTCCAGCCGGGTGCGGTTGGGGCGCGGCTTCAGATAGAACGGCAGCGTCACGCCGGCGCCGATGTCAGCGAGCGCGGTGGTGGAAAAATCGACCTTGGCCAGCTTCACCATCGAGCGCAGCGGCATGTGTCCGCACCCCGCGACGACGGCGCCAAGCGCCAGCGCCGACAGCGCCGCCCCCCACCGAACCTGCTTTTTCCACCCCGTCGCCGACATGCCGTGCTCCTGTTCAAATCAACACTTGATGCGAATGAATTATTGTTTTATTTTAATTTCGTCAACTGCGGAGATAAGCCGACATGCCCACCATCCTCCCCCTTCCCGACCGTCGCCACCGCGAACTCACCCGCCGCATCGGCCTGTTGTGCCAGTTCACCCGCGTCGCCGGGGTGGTCTATGCGCTGTGGGTGATCGTGCTGGCGCTGTCGTTCTGGGTCGATGCCGAGGCGATCACCCGCACCTATGGCCTTTGGCTGAAGGTCGACGTCGCCGGCTTCGCGCCGTGGCAGCATGGCACCGCGTTGGTGGTGGCGATGGTGCCGGTGGTGTTGCTGGTGCTGGCGATCGCGGCGGTGTGGCGGCTGTTCACCCAGTTTCGCCACGGCGACATCTTCACCGGCGCGGCGGCGCGGCAATTGCGGCTGATCGGCGTCTATGGCCTGGCGGCGCAGCTGACCGACATCGCCGCCCGGCCGGCGACATCGGTGCTGCTCAGCCTGCACCTGCCGCCGGGCGTGCGCGCGGTCGGCATCGCCTCGATGCCGGCGGATCTGCTGAACGTGCTGTTGATGCTCGGCCTGATGGCACTGGCGCAGGTGTTCAGCGTCGCCGCCGAGATCGCCGACGAAAACGCCGGGATCGTGTGAGCGCCATGCCGATCATCGTCAATCTCGACGTCATGCTGGCCCGCCGCAAGATGCGCTCCAAGGAACTGGCCGAGCGCATCGGCCTGACCGAACAGAACGTCTCGCTGCTCAAATCCGGCAAGGTCCGCGGCATGCGCTTCGACACCCTGTCGCGCATCTGCGCCGTCCTCGACTGCCAACCCGCCGACCTGCTCGAATACCGCTTCGACCCCGCCGATCTGGACGAGGCGGCGGGGGATTAGGGTGTGGGCGGGTCGTCGAAACCGTGGGCCTCGAATTCGGCGAAGGTTCGCGACAGAATGTGATCGGCGAAAAGCGCCAGGATGTCGCCGACATGCTGGGCGAATTCCCGCATGCGGCGATAGTCGGCCATGCCGCGCTCGCCGAGCATGCCGATATCGTTGCCGGCATCGCGGATCAGCGCCTCGACCTCGGCGAGCTGCGCCTTCCAGTGCGCGGCATAACGCATCCGCCCCACCAGCGACCAGATGGCGGCGTCATCCAATACGAAGACGCGGGTTCGGGCTTGGAACGTGTCGGGGTCGTGGCGGGCATCAAGCCAGAGGCCGAGCAGTTCGTGCATGCAATTGGCGGATTTGAGGTATTTGTCGCTGAGGAAGATGAACACCCGGTCGCCGGCCGCGATCTGGCGCATGAAGGCGGAGATGCTGTCGCCGGTCTTGAGAACATCCTTGTCGCGGCGCAGGTCGATGCCGCGCGCCTTGGCGGCTTCGCAGGCGCGGTCGACCATCTCCTCGCGCTTCGTGCCCTCCACGGTCTTGTCGTCCTTCCACGCATAGGACACATACCATTTCGGCTTGGCATCCGGCGCCGGTGGTGGCGGGGCAAAAACAGGCGTGAAAGACGGCGCGCTCTCCGTCTCTGCGTCGTCCCTGAAGGGGGGCGCAGCAGCATCAGGCAGAGGCTTCAGGTTGATCCGCGCGATCTCCTCGTTGATCCAACTGACCAAGAGATCGCGCAGCCGGGCTGGATTGCCGCTTTCCGTGCCGCAGCGGATTGAAAGGCGAATTTCGCCTGCCCAGCCGTCGCCGGCGACTTGTTCGATCATGGCACGGGCGCGCGTCTCGGTTTCGTAGAAGCAGACGCCCCCACGCCAGTATTCCGCCTTGATGCCGGCGTTGGCGCCGATGCGGCTGAGGATCGCGCCGATCAATCCTTCATGCAGCAGCGCAAACCGCCAGACTCGAGTCTCGACGCTGCCGCCAACCTGCCAAAGCGAATCAACCTCGGCTCCCATCGCGTCCCGTTCCGGCAACAACTCGGGCGCCAGATAATCTGCCTCGATCTCTCGCGTTTTGTCGGCAGGGCGATAAACGAAACAAATGCCACAGGTCCGCATGAAGCTGAGAAACAGTTCCTGCTCCGCTTCCGTTCGATCGGACCAGACCAGAGATTCCAGCCAACGCCGACTGAAGCGCCCACCGGCTGCCTTGAGGCCGGTATAGCAACGCTTCCGGTTGAACACCGCATAGACCGCGTCGAGCATCCAGGCCTGATCGAGCACGATGGCATCGTTGAAGAGGCCAGGGCGATGATAGACCGTGCCGCAATGGTGCAGCCAGTCGAGGACGAAGTCCGGATCGCTGACGACACCCGCATCGTCGCAGAGTTCAGTTAACGTCGCCTTGGTCAGGGTGCGGCGCAGCCGCGCCTCGGGCGGGCGCAACGCGTCCTGCAATCGCCAGTCCTCCAGCGCCGCCTTCACCTTCAGTCGGCTGAGCCCGATGCGCGCCGTGCCGTGGCGATCATGCAGCCAGTCGACCGCCTCGTGCAACTTGTCGGCCAGCGCATCAAGGCCGCGACCGGTGCGGGCGCTGACCCGCTCGGTGAAGTAAGCCGGCGTCAATTGCGCCAGGTCCGCCTCGCCGACCGGGCAGACCCCGTGCGGCCCGGGCGCGTCGCAACGGGTCTGCGCCAGCAGCACCGGCACATTGTCGCCGGCCAGATGACGGACATAGTCGAGCCAATAGCGCAGCGGCCGGTTGCGAAACCGCATGCCGCCATGTTCGTGCTCGTCCTGCGCCTCGCTCTCCGGCGACCAGACGATCAGGAACACCGCCCGCGTCTTCATGAACAGCGCATGGGTGCCGTGATAGATATCCTGTCCGCCGAAATCCCAGACATGCAGCCGCGACGTCCCGCCGGCCCGGCGCTTGAGGTCGAGGCTCTCGACGACAATACCATGGGTCGAATCCGCCTCGGCCACGAACGCCCGCCCCGCCAGCCGGTTGACCAGCTGCGTCTTGCCGACGCGGCCATTGCCCAGCACGATCAGCTTGACATCCCCCGCCTCGCCTCCCCCGGCCGCCTCCAGATCGTCAAAATGCGCCCGCAGGCGGGGAAGGCAGTTGTCGCCGTATTCCTTCGACAGCAGTTCTGTCGGGATGCCGCGCGCCGAGCCGATCTGAAATTGCAGAGTTTTGAGGCTTGGAGAGCGCACCAGCGCCAGCGGCAGGTCGTCGAGGTGGCATCCAGAACAATTCAGGTTTTGGAGATTGGTGAGGGTAGCGATGTCGACGAGCGAGGTAATATGGGGCCCTGAACAAATTAGGTTTTGGAGGTTGGTGAGAGTCTCGATACCGGCAAGCGAAGTGATTTGGGTCGCGGAACAATTAAGGCTCTGGAGATTGGTTACGGTCTCGACGCCGGCGAGCGAGGTGATTTTGGTATGGGAGCAATTGAGGTTGTGCAGGTTGGTGAGGGTCTCGATGCCGGCAAGCGAAGTGATTTGGGTCGAGGCGCAATTAAGGCTTTGGAGGTTGGTTAAAGTCTCGACGCTAGTGAGCGAAGTGATTGCTGTATGGGAGCAATCGAGGCTTTTGAGATTAGTGAGGGTTTCGACGCCTGCGAGCAAGGTGATTGGGGTTCCGAAGCACTTTAGGGTTCGGAGGTTTGCGAGGGTCTCGACGCCTGCGAGCGAGGTGATTTTGGTTGCAAAGCAATCGAGGTACCGGAGGTTTGTGAGGCTTGCGACGCTGATGAGTGAGGTAATTTTAGTCGAAGCGCAATTGAGGCTTTGGAGGTTATTGAGAGTCTCTACACCGGCGAGCGATGTGATTTCGGTATTAGAGCAATCGAAGAATTCGAGGTTAGTAAGGGTTTCGACGCCTGCGAGCGTGGTCGCTTTGGTCGAGTTGCAATCGAGGATTTGAAGGTTAGTGAGCGTCTCGACACCGGTAAGCGAGATGATTGGGGTATAGCGACAATCAAGATTTTGGAGATTTGTGAGCGTCTCGACGCCGGTAAGCGAGGTGATCGAGGTTCCGAAGCACTTTAGGATTCTGAGGTTTACGAGGGCGTCCACGCCTTCGAGCGAGGTGATTGGGGTTCCGGTGCAACTGAAGTATTGGAGGTCAGTGAGGGTCTCCACACCAGAAAGCGAGGTGATTTGGGTCGAGGAGCAATTTAGGCTTTGAAGGTTAGTGAGGGTCTCGACACCGGCGAGCGAGGTGATTTGGGTCGAGAAGCAATTTAGACTTTGAAGATTATTGAGGCGCTCGACGCCAACAAGCGAGTTTATTTGGGTTGCACCTGTATCCAGATGGCGCAGGGAGGAAATCGGCGGAATAAGATCAAGGTGCGAAAGCGCCAGAACCCGCAGAACAAGGGTGTGGAGGGAGGGAAAAGCGAGCAGGCGGGAAAGTTCGCCGCAAATATCATTGGCACCGAAGTCGACATCGTTGGTGTTCTTATCATAAATCTCCCCCAACCGCAGCCATTGCAGATGGGTGAGGTCGAACATCTCTTCCGGCAGGCTCGTCAGCCCGAGACGCGCAAGATCGAGTTTCCCCGTCCGCGCCTCGGCCTCTGCGGCGATGCGTTGGCGGGCGATTTTCAGGCCTTCGGGGTGCGACATCGGCTGATCCGGTTGAGTGACCGTTCGGCAGCTTATCGCCCGCGCCGCCGGCGGCGCAACCGTATATCGCCAATGTCGGTGTGCGGCACTTCACGCGCTGCCCACGCCTCCCCCACCCCCCAAAAAACGAAAGGGCCGCAACGGCCCTTCGAGGTCTTGGCAATAAATCGCTTATGCAAATGCTGTCCCGGGAGCCGGCGGACGGGAAACGCGGGCGCCGGCCCCGGTTTGTCGTATGCGCTTGGCTTTACCCTGTCCGCATGACCGCGCGATGACAGCGGGCGCGGCCCTCAGCGCGACGAGCGGATGATCTGGATGTCGAGATCGCGGATCTTCTTGCGCAGGGTGTTGCGGTTGACGCCCAGCAGTTCGGCCGCCTTGATCTGGTTGCCGCGCGTCGCCGCCAGCGCCGCGCCGATCAGCGGCTGTTCCACCTCGCGCAGGATGCGGTGATAGAGCCCGGGCGGCGGCAGGTCGTCGCCGAATTCGGCGAAGTAGCGGTTGAGATGCCGCTCCACCGATTGCAGCAGCGTATCCGGATCGGAGGCATCGGCCGGCTGGCTCGCCGCCACCGGATGCTCCAGCTCGGCCTCGATGACGCTGCCGGTGATCACATCCTGCGGATAGAGCGCCGCCAGGCGCCGCACGACGTTTTCGAGTTCGCGCACATTGCCGGGCCAGCGATAGCGCTTCAGCTTCTCCATCGCCGCCGGGTCGATCTGCTTGGCCGGCAGGCCTTCCTTCTCGCCCAGGCTGAAGAAATGCCGGATCAGGTCCGGCACGTCCTCGGCCCGCTCGCGCAAGGGCGGCAGCCGGATCGGCACGACGTTGAGGCGGAAATACAGGTCCTCGCGGAACAGGCCCTGGTTGATCAGCTGGCGCAGGTCCTTGTTGGTGGCGGCGATGATCCGCACGTCGGTCTTGATCGGGGTGCGCCCGCCGACGGTGGTGTATTCGCCCTGCTGCAGCACCCGCAACAGCCGCGTCTGCGCCTCCATCGGCATGTCGCCGATTTCATCGAGGAACAGCGTGCCGCCCTCCGCCTGCTCGAACCGGCCGGACGAGCGCGCCTGCGCCCCGGTGAAGGCGCCCTTCTCGTGGCCGAACAGCTCGCTCTCGATCAGGTCGCGCGGGATCGCCGCCATGTTGATGGCGACGAACGGCCCGTTGCGGCGCTTGCCGTAGTCGTGCAGCGCCCGCGCCACCAGCTCCTTGCCGGTGCCGCTCTCGCCGTTGATCATCACCGTCAGGTCGGTCTGCATCAACCGCGCCAGCACCCGGTAGATGTCCTGCATCGCCGCCGAGCGCCCGACCAGCGGGATCTCCTCGCCGCCGCCGGCCTCGGCGCCGTTGCCGCGCGCCTTCTTCGGCTCGGCCAGCGCCCGCCCGACGATGGCGATCAGCTCCTTCAGGTCGAACGGCTTCGGCAGATATTCGTAGGCGCCCTTCTCCGAGGCGCGGATCGCCGTCATGAACGTGTTCTGCGCGCTCATCACGATCACCGGCAGATCCGGCCGCGCCTTCTTGATCCGCGGCAGCAGGTCGAAGGCGTTCTCGTCCGGCATCACCACGTCGGTGATGACGAGGTCGCCCTCCCCCTGGCTGACCCAGCGCCACAGCGTCGCGGCATTGGAGGTGAGACGCACTTCATACCCGGCCCGCGAAAGGGCCTGGTTGAGCACGGTGCGGATCGCTGCATCGTCGTCGGCAACGAGGATCTGGCCGGTTGGCATCGATCGGGGTCCCTGTATGTCGCTTCACCCGGAGATCAGGCCCGGGCCTTGGTAAATGCCGGCATGAGTATGCGGAACGTCGTGCGCCTCGGCTGGCTGTCGCACTCGATCACCCCGCCATGGTCGCCGACGATCTTGGCGACCAGAGCAAGACCCAGGCCAGTTCCGTTCGTCTTCGTCGTGACGAACGGATCGAACAGGTGCGGCAGGATGTCGGCCGGCACGCCCGGCCCGTTGTCGCGCACGGTGAACTCCAGCGGCAGGCTGACCCGGCTCGACGATCCCGGCACCGACAGGCGGATGCCCGGCCGGAACCCGGTCGACAGCACGATCTCGCCATCCGGCAGGTCGCCGATCGCCTCGGCGGCGTTCTTGATCACATTGAGGAACACCTGCACCAGCTGGTCGCGATTGGCGCAGACCGCCGGCAGCGATGGGTCGTATTCCTCCACGATCTTGATATGTCTGGCAAATCCGGATTGCGCCAACCGCTTCACATGGTCCAGCACCGTGTGGATGTTGATCGCCTCGCGCTCCACCGGTCGCTCGTCGGAGAACACCTCCATCCGGTCGACCAGCTTGACGATGCGGTCCGCCTCGTCGGTGATCAGCCGCGTCAGCGCCCGGTCTTCCGCCGAAGCCGCCTGTTCCAAGAGCTGCGCCGCGCCGCGAATGCCGGAAAGCGGGTTCTTGATCTCGTGCGCCAGCATCGCCGCGAGCCCGGTGACGGTGCGCGCCGCGCCGCGATGGGTCAGCTGCCGGTCGATCTTGTCGGCCATGGTGCGCTCCTGCAGCATCACCACGACGCCCTCGGCCCGGTCCGGCATCGGCGAGGCATAGATGTCGACGATCTTCTCGCCGCCGATCCGGGGCGAGGAAATGTCGACCCGATACTCGCTGACCGGCGCCTGCCGCTCCCGTACCTGTTCGATCAATTCCAGCACCGGACTGCCGAAAGGTACAAAATATTTCAAGGTATGCCGCGCCATTACCGCCGCCGACGACTGGAAGAAGTGCTGCGCCGCATCGTTGGCCGAGGCGATCTTGTCGTCCTTGCCGATCATGATCACCGGGTGCGGCAGGGCGTTGACCAGCGCGGCCTGGGCCTGGATCTGGGCGGTGGCGGTATTGCCGGCCTCGAACGGCTTGGACATCAGGCGGCCCTCATCATGTCGGCGCCGGCAGCCTCGCGCATCAGCACGACGACTGTGGCAGGATTGTCGCAAGTCAGGACGGAGCGACGGAACGTTTCGACGTCATGCCCGGCCTCGGTCAGCGTATCGAGATACCAGCCGAGATGCTTACGCGCACAGCGTATGCCTAGTTTGACGCCATAATGGGCAAGAATGCCGTCATAATGGGCAGCAACCACATCGGCGAATGCCTCACCCTGAGGCGGTTCGATCCGCGGACGGCCTTCCAACTGGGCAGTGATCACCGCCGGCAGCCACGGCTTGCCCTGGGCGCCGCGCCCGACCATCACACCCGCCGCCCCCGATGCCGCCATCATCACCACGGCATCGCCGGCCGACAGGCAGTCGCCATTGGCGATCACCGGCAGCGACACCGCCTCGACCACCGGCCGGATCGCGCCCCAGTCGGCGGTCCCGTCATAGAACTGGTCGCGGGTGCGGCCGTGCACGGTGATCATCGCCACCCCGGCGGCCTGCGCCCGCCGCGCCAGCTCCGGCGCGTTGATCGAGCCGCGATCCCAGCCGAGGCGCATCTTCAGCGTCACCGGCAAGGCGGTCGCGGCAACCGTCGCCTCGATCATCGCGGTCGCAAGTTCGAGATCGCGCATCAGCGCCGCGCCGGAATAGCCGGTCGTCACCCGCTTCGACGGACAGCCCATGTTGATGTCGATGATGTCGGCGCCGGCGCCCTCGGCCAGCCGCGCCGCTTCCGCCATCCAGCGCGGCTCGCGCCCGGCGAGCTGCACCACATGCGGGCTCATCCCCTCTCCGGCCGTGCGCAACGCCATCTCCTCGTTGCCGATCACCAGGCTCTCGCTGGCGACCATCTCGGAGACGACGTAGGGCGCGCCGAACCGCGCGGCGATGCGCCGGAACGGCAGATCGGTGATGCCCGACATCGGCGCAAGCAGCGCCGGCCGGCCGAAACTGAATCGGCCGATGCGAAAACCGGAGGGCATCGAAGTTGCTGGAATGTCTGTGCTCATTATTTAGGCGCGCTTATTTCCTGGCCAATATTCGGCAGTTTCATCAAAAACCGCAAGTGTTTTCCTGTTGCCCGCCGACCGGGTTGGCCTTTGGCGCCAACGTGGTAAACACGGCGGCGGCAAACCATCGGATCAGCGGCTAGCCCATGGACGGGTGCGAAACAATGACGGCGGAAGCGGCAATCCCCAGAATAGCGGTTCTCATCGTCGCCGCCGGCAGCGGCAGCCGGGTCGCCGATGGCGATCCCCTGCCCAAGCAGTACCGCCGCCTCGGCCCCGCCAGCGTGTTGCAACATAGCGTCGCGGCCTTCGTTCGGCATCCGTGGATTGCCGAGGTCGTGGTGGCGATCCATCCCGACCATCTCGAACTGTATCAAGCCGCCGTCCTTCCCGATCCCAAGCTCTCCCCGCCGGTCCGCGGCGCCGCCACCCGCCAGGGCTCGGTGCTTGCCGGGCTGGAGGCGCTCGCCGCGACCGGCAGCGCCCATGTGCTGATCCACGACGCCGCCCGCCCCTTCGTCTCCGCCGCCATCATCGACCGCACCATCGCCGCGCTCGTTGGCGGCAGCGAGGCGGTGCTGGTCGGCGTGCCGGTCGTCGACACCTTGAAGAAGGCCGACGCCACCGGCGCCGTCGTCGATACCGTCCCCCGCGACGGCCTGTGGGCGGCGCAGACGCCGCAGGCCTTCGCCTTCAATGCCATCCTTGCCGATCACCGCGCCGCCGCCGCAGCCGGCCGCGCCGACTTCACCGATGACGCCGGCGTCGCCGAATGGGCGGGCCGCACTGTGGAAATGGTCATGGGCGACGCCTCCAACCGCAAACTGACCACCTCGACCGATATCGACGCCGCCCGCGTCACCCTCGAAACCGCCGAATGGGCCCGCCTCGCCGATATCCGCGTCGGCACCGGCTACGACGTCCATTCGTTCGAACCGGGCGAATTCGTCACCCTCTGCGGCGTCGAGATCCCCCATGCCGCCCGCCTCAACGGCCATTCCGACGCCGATGTCGCGCTGCATGCGCTGACCGACGCCATTCTCGGGGCCCTCGGCGACGGCGATATCGGCCAGCACTTCCCACCCTCCGACCAGCGCTGGCGCGGCGCGCCGTCGCGCATCTTCCTCGAGGACGCCATGCGCCGGCTCGCCGCCCGCGGCGGCCGCCTCGCCCATTGCGACGTCTCGATCATCGCCGAGGCCCCGAAGGTCGGCCCGCACCGCGAGGCCATGCGCGCCCGCATCGCCGACTATTGCGGCATCACCATCGACCGGGTCGGCGTCAAGGCCACCACCAACGAAAAGCTCGGCTTCGTCGGCCGCCGCGAGGGCATCGCCGCCATCGCCACCGCCACCATCCGCCTGCCGCTCTAGCCGTTCCCGCTGTTCAAGGCCAAAGGACCCGTCATGACCGATCTCGCGCCGCTCTTGCCCCGCGCCGAGGCCCTGATCCGGCGCTATGCCGAGAACGGCCTGATGATCGCGACGGCCGAATCCTGCACCGGCGGCCTGATTGCCGGGCTGTTGACCGAGGTCGCCGGCTCGTCGGCCGTCGTCGATCGCGGTTTCGTCACCTATTCCAACGCCGCCAAGGCTGACCTGCTCAAGGTGCCGGAAGCGATGCTCTATGCCCACGGCGCCGTCAGCGAGCCGGTGGCGCGCGCCATGGCCGAGGGTGCCATCATCGGGTCGAAGGCCGATTGCGCCGTGGCGGTCACCGGCATCGCCGGCCCGGGCGGCGGATCGAGCGACAAGCCGGTCGGACTGGTGCATTTCGCCGCCATGCGGCGCGGCCATCCGCCCGTCCATGTCGAGCGCCGCTTCGGGCCGCTGACGCGCGCCGAAATCCGCGCCGCGACCGTCGCCGAGGCACTGCGCCTGCTCGAAGACCTCGCCGACCTCGAAGACTGAAAGACCCAAGTCCGCTTCGTTTCGGGGCGCTCAATCGGCGGTGACGATCCGATAGGGCTGATCGCCGTCGACATAGTGACGCAGGATCGGCTCCAGCACGTTGGAGAAGTCGTCCGTCCACGCCCGCTGCCCCGGCAGCGGCTCGATCCGGGTCCAGTCGCCGCTGGTGGCGATCGTGCCGAGATCGGCGGTGCGCCGCGCCACCACCGCCACCTTCGAGCCGGCGAACATCCGCTGCTCGGCATCGGCATCGTTGGGGTTGCGCTGCATAGCATAGGTGACGAGCCCCGCCTCCCGCCCGATCGCCGCCAGCACCCGCGACAACTCCATGTGCCGGTTGGAAATGTGGAAGACGACGAAGCCGCGCTCGTCGAGCTTGCTGAAATAGGTCGCAAGCGCCTCGCGCGTCAGCAGGTGCACCGGGATCGCATCCGACGAGAACGCATCGACGATGATGTGCTCATATGCCCCCGCCGGCTTGTCGGCGATGGTCAACCGCGCGTCGCCCAGCACAATCGGCTGGTCGGCGCCGCATTCCGACAGGAAGCGGAACGTCGCCGGATCGCGCGCCAGTTCGATCACATGCGGATCGATCTCGTAATAGCTCCACTGCTCGCCCGGCCGGCGATGACAGGCAATGCTGCCCGATCCGAGCCCGATGACCGCCATCCGCTCCAGCCGCCCGCCGCGCAGCGCCCGCGCCACGTTGATGGTCTCGGCCATCGGCGAGCCGTGCCAGTAATAGGTGCTCGGCTCCGGCCGGCCGGCGAAGGGCGTGCCATCGGCATTGCGGATGCGCTCGGCGCCGTGGATGGTCGTGCCGTGGATCAGCACCCGGAACTGTCCGTCGGCGCTGGTCGACACCTTGTGCACGCCGAAGAAGCTGCGCACCGTCCGTGTCCCCATGTCCGCCGGCAGGTGCAGTTCCACCGCCAGCATCGCGGCGAGCGTCAGCGCCATGTGCCGCAGCGGGATCTCGCGCTGCAGGGTGATCGCCCCCCAGACCAGCGCCAGTCCGAGGATCCAGAAGATCACCGGACCGCTGGTCGCCCGCACGCCGAAGCCGATCACCGGCACCGCCGCCACCAGCGCAAGCCCGGCCGCGATCGCGACGGACCGCAACAGCTCCGCCCGCCCTGTGCGCCAGAGGCGCGGATGGATGGCGAGCGAGAGAACCAGCACCAGCGGATATTCCAGCACCGAATTGAACAGCACCGGTGCCGCCAGCCCGGCAAAAATGCCGCCCAGCACGCCGCCGAACGACATCCACAGGTAAAACTCGGTGAGGTTGGCCGCGTCCGGGCGCTGGCGGACCAATTCGCCATGACAGGCCATGGCGACAACGAAGAACGTCGCCAGATGCAGGCCCACCATCACCACCATCGGCATTTGCAGGCTGCCAAGCGTCACCAGCAGCATGGCGCAGACGATCGGCGCCTGCATCGCCAGCATCCAGCCATGCTTCAGCCACGGCCGGCGCTGGAAGGTGATGACGAAGGTCAGCAGGAACAGCGCCAGCGGCAACACCCACAGGAACGGCGCTGCCGCCACATCGGTGGAAAGATGCGCCGTCACCGCCACCAGCAGCGCCGACGGCACGAAGGCCAGCGCCACCCAGCGCCCGCGCGCGGCAAGGCTCGGCTTCGCCGCCGCCACGGCCATTGTCGCCGGTCGGGCCGCGACCGACGGCAAGGTGAAACCGGTCCGCTCGCGGTCGGCGTCCATCACCCGAACGCCGCAGGCGGCAATCAGCATCAGGAGCACCAGGAAGCCACCGGTCCACAATTCGGCCTGCTGGCCCGCCCCGATCAGCGGCTCCAGCAGGAACGGATAACTGAGCAGCGCCACGAACGAACCGACATTCGAGGCGCCATAAAGGAAGTACGGGTCCGAACCATGCGGATGCCCGGTGCGGCCGAACCACGCCTGCAAAAGCGGCCCATTGCCCGACACCGCGAAGAACGGCAGTCCGACCGATGCCGCGAACAGCCCGATCAGCCACAGCGCGGTGAACGTCGCCGGCGGCGCGCCGAACCCGGCCGCCACCCCGATCGGCAGCGCGAACACCGCCACCGCCATCACCCCGAGATGGATCATCACCGCCCGCCGCACCGGCTGATGCGCGCTCAGCCAATGGGCATAGCCGTAACCGGCAAGCAGCACCGACTGGAAGAACACCATCGCCACCGACCACACCGCCGGCGCGCCGCCGAGCTTCGGCAGCACGAACTTGGCAAACATCGGCTGGATCGAGAACAGCAGGAAGGCCGAGACGAACAGCGTGAACGCGAACAGCGCCACGTCGACCTTCGCCGAACGGCTGGCAACGGGAGTGACGGTGCTGCAATTGTCGGTGAGAGCCATGACGGGGTCCGCTTGAACGTGAGCCGCCCGATAGTCTCCGACAAAGATTAAGAAAGCCGCGTTCCGCCCGGGCAACACGCCGGCGCGGCACCGACCCGCGCCGCGACCGTCAGACCGCCACTGTCAAGCGCGAGGCCCGCCGGGCGATCTTGCGCATGTAGCCGTCGACCGCCAGATCGAGCAGCGGCTTGTTGACGACGAGCCGCAGCGGCGACAGCAGCCCGAACTCGTAGTCGATGTTGAAGGTCGCCTCGCAGAACCGTTCGCCTTCCGGCGTCACCTCGATCCGCACGGTCATCGCCTTCAACAGGCTGCCGGAGAGCTCCGAAACCAGCACGCGCCCCGCCCGGTCGACCCGCTGCACCACGTCGACATCAAGGTTGATCATGTTGAAACCGCCGCTGATGCGACAGCGCGTCTCCTCGGTCCCGTCATCGTTCAGCGACCGACCGATCTCCTTGACCGACCTCACCACCGAAAACATCTTCACCAGCGCTCCCGTGTCGAGCAGCATCGCGAACACGCGCTCGGCGTCGACATTGATCAGTTCCTTGATCTCGATCTGGCTCATGCGGGTCTCGATATCGCAGGTTGATGGAACGCGACAGCGCCCAAGCATCCGCCGGGGTTTCCTTCAAGCCGAACACCAAGGCGGTTACAAGGCCGAAACCGGTGATCGACTCAGGCACCACCATAGACTTCGTCGGCGCGGGCCTCGAAGGCCTTGGAGAACTTGCGGAACGCCTTGTCGAACATCGCCCCCATCAGCGCCCCGAGCGTCGCCGAGCGGAACTCGTAGGAAATGTCGAAGCCGACATCGCAGGCCCGCTCTCCGGCATCGACGAACGACCAGGTGTTTTCCAGCCGCCGGAACGGCCCGTCGAGATATTCGACCAGGATCAGGAGCTTGTCGCGGTCGAGCGTCACCCGGCTGGTGAAGGTCTCGCGGAACACCTTGTAGGCAACTGTCATGTCCGCCACCAGCACCTCGCGCCCGTCGGCGCCGGTCTGCCGGCCGCGCACCTTCAGCGCCTGGCACAGCGGCACGAAACGCGGATAGTTCTCCACGTCGCCGACAAGCGCGAACATGTCGGCGGCAGAATGCTTGACCCGGTGCGAGGTGGAGAATTGCGGCATCGGCGCGGCTCAGTAGCCGAGCTGCTGCAGGCGATTGCCCTTCATCCGGGCGAAATCGTCGCCGGCATGATGCGACGACCGCGTCAGCGGGCTCGACGACACCATCAGGAAGCCCTTGGCATAGGCGATGGTCTCGTAGGCCTTGAACTCCTCCGGCGGGACGAAACCCATCACCGGATGATGCTTGCGCGTCGGCTGCAGATACTGGCCGATGGTGAGGAAGTCAACTTCCGCCGTGCGCAGGTCGTCCATCAGCTGCAGCACCTCGTTGCGCTCCTCGCCGAGCCCGACCATGATCCCCGACTTGGTGAACATGGTCCTGTCCAGTTCCTTCACCCGCTGCAACAGCCGGATCGAGTGGAAATAGCGCGCCCCCGGCCGGACCTTCAGGTATTTCGACGGCACGGTCTCGAGATTGTGGTTGAACACGTCCGGCTTCGCCGCCACCACCACCTCGAGCGCCCCCTCCTTGCGTAGGAAGTCCGGGGTCAGCACCTCGATCGTCGTGCCCGGCGCCGCCTGCCGGATCGCCTGGATCACCTGCGCGAAATGCGCCGCGCCGCCATCGGCGAGATCGTCGCGGTCGACCGAGGTGATCACCACATGGCTGAGGCCGAGCTTGGCCGTCGCCTCGGCCACCTTGCGCGGCTCGTCGGCGTCGAGCGCCCCCGGCATGCCGGTCTTGACGTTGCAGAAGGCGCAGGCGCGGGTGCAGGTGTCGCCCATGATCATGAACGTCGCGTGCTTCTTCGACCAGCACTCGCCGATATTCGGGCAGCCCGCTTCCTCGCACACCGTATGGAGCTTGTTCTCCTTCACGATGTCCTGGGTCTCGCGATAGACCGGCGAGGTCGGCGCCTTCACCCGGATCCACGCCGGCTTGCGCTGCACCGGCTGGTCGGGCCTATGCGCCTTTTCCGGATGCCGCGCCTTGGCCTTGCCGTCGCCCTTGGCCGCCGGCTGCTCGCCGGGCGCGTTGGTCGTATCGAGAAGCGTCACCATCTGTCGTCACTCGCTTGCGGCCCGCGCCGCCGTGCTGCCGGCCTGTCGCCAACCGCTGCCCCGGAAAGCGCTATCACATCGTCCCGTCGCCGCGCGAGGTCAAGGGCGGAAAACCGCGAGGCAGGCCTCCGCCGCCGAAAAACGCCCCGCGCCTTATCCCGCGACCCGCTTGCGCACGTCCGCCGCCATCCGGGCGATCACGTCGCCCCATTGGCCCATGACGCTCTGGCGATAGAGCTTCACCGTCGGATAGAACGGCGAATCCTCCCGGTCGAGCAGCCAGCGCCAGTCCGGCACCTTCTTCACCCCCAGCATGGCCGGCCGGCCGAGCGCGCCGGCGAGATGCACGATCGAGGTGTCCGGCGTGATCACCAGATCCGCCATCTGCATCACCGCCGCCGTGTCGAGGAACGCATCCGGTCCGCTGTCGAAATCCTCGCCCGGCAGTTCGATCCGGTCGCGGAAGGCACAGGTTGCCAGCTGTCCCAGCCCGACGCCCTTCTGGATCGCGATCAGCCGCACGCCGGGGATATCGGCGAACGCGGCGAAATCGTCGAGCGCGAACGACCGGCCGAGATCGACCCGCCGCTTCGGGTTGCCCTGCCAGGCGAAGGCGATCTTGAACCCGTGCGTCCCCAGCCGCTGCGACCACTTCTCCACCAGTTTCGGCCGCGCCCTGAGATAGGGCACCTTCGCCGGTACCGTATCGACCGTGGTGCCGACGAACTTCGGAATGCTCATCAACGGGAACCAGTATTTCGCCCCGGCCGGAATCCGGTCGCCGATCGTCACCGTCGGATAGTCGGGGAACGCATCCTTGATGATGGTGTGGATGCGCGGTTCCATCTGGATGACGACGTTGTAGCCCCGCTCGCGCATCAGCGGCACGAAGCGGATGAACTGCAGCGAGTCGCCGAGCCCCTGCTCGTTGGCGATCACCAGCAGCCCCGGATCGACCGGGTCCTTGCCGTCCCAGCGCTTCAGGTCCGGCCGGTCGTACTTGTCGCGATGCCAGCGGAACCGGCTCTCGTAATGGTGCCAGCCCTCTTCCCAGCGCCCCAGCAGCAAGAGCAGCGTCGCGATGTTGAATTCGCAATTGGGAAAGTCCGGCCGCATCGCCAACGCCGTGCGGAACAGCCGCTCGGCTTCCTCGAACTCGCCGCCCCATTGCAGCGTCGAGCCGAGGCTCGAATACGGATCGGCCTCCTTCGGATTGATCGCCAGCGCCCGCGCATAGGCATCGCGGCACTTGGGGAAGTCGCCGAGGGTGAAATAGGCGTTGCCGAGATTGCTCCAGCCGGGGGCATAGTTCGGGTCGAGCGCCACCACCCGCTGATAGATCGAGATCGCCTCGTCGAGCCGGTTCATCTCCTCGGCCGCGTCGTCGCGCCGCTTGGCGCGGACGTCGCGTGCCGCCGCCTCGTCCTCGCGCCCGCCCTTGGCCAGCGCCACGCCGAGATTGTTGAGGGCGCCGAGGTGCTGCGGATTGATCTCCAGCACCCGCCGATAGAGCGGGATCGCGTCCTCGATCCGGTCGAGTTCGTGCAGCACCCGCCCGTACTGGAACCGCAATTCGATCGAATTCGGCTCGCCGGCCACCGCGATCTCGTAGTGCCTGACCGCGTCGGCCTTGCGCCCGAGCTGGTCAAGCGTCCGCGCCAGCGCCGCCTGCGCCAGGATCATCTCCGGCTTCAGCTGCACCGCCTTGGCGAAGCACTGCGCGGCTTGCGGGTTTTGCCGCAGCTCGCGCAGCGACTGCCCGAGCTGGAAATACGCATCCGCCGCGCCCGGCGCCAGCTTCACCAGCTGCTCGAATGCCTTGGCAGCGCCGACGTGATTGCCGCGCTGGCGCAGCACCTGGCCGAGATTGAGCCAGATGCTCGGCAGGTTCGGCTCGATCTTGGCAGCGCGCACCAGCGTCACCTCAGCCTCGGTCAGCCGTCCGAGCGCTGCCTGCGCCGCCGCGATGTCGTTGAGATCGAGGGCGCTGACCGGATCGCGCTTGTCGAGCAGCGCGCCAAGCGTCAGCACGTCCTCCCAGCGCTTCAGGCTCAACTTGATGCGCTTGCCGATGTCGATCAGCTCCGCCGCCCGGTCGCCGAGCTTGAAGCGCCGGTCGAACAGCGGCTCGGCCTCGGCGAGCTTGCCGGCGCCGACCAGCGCGACCAGGCGCGCCATGTCGCCATTCTTGATCGCTCGCGCCTTCGCCATCGTCACCGCCCTCTCCGCCACACTCAAGCCTTGCCGTTATCGAACCTGTTCGATCGCGGGAACCCCATCGGCGCCAACCGCCCGGCATCGCCGCGATCGCCGACATAGTCGCGCATGTCGTCGAGCGACCGCTGGAACACCCGTCCCGACGTGTCGATCCACGAAATGCCGTCCGCGCCGACAAACGGCTTTACGTCGAAAATCACGCCTTCCTTGTGACGCTGGATGCGCACGCCGGCGCCGCGCCCCATCTCCGGCACCTGCGCCCGCGGGAACAGCAGGAGCTTGCGATTGTTGCCGATCACCGCGATGTGGTCGGCCGCCTCCGGCATCACCACCGTCATCAGCAGCTTGTGCTTGTCGGGGATGTTGACGATCTGCTTGCCCTTGCGGGTCGAGGCGACGCAATCGGTCTCGGCGACGATGAAGCCCTTGGATTCGCTCGTCAGCACCAGCCGCTTGACGTCCGGCCGATGCACCAGCACCTCCAGCACCTCCGAGCCTTCCTCCATGTCGCACATGATGCGGATCGGCTCGCCGGCGCCGCGCCCGCCCGGCAGCTTCGACGCCTCGAGCGTGAACGCCTTGCCGGCCGAGGTGAATACCAGGAGCTTGTCGGTGGTCTCGGCCTTGAACGCCAGGTGCAGGCTGTCGCCCTGCTTGAAGTCGAGCTTGGAGAAGTCGTCGAGGTGCCCCTTCAACGCCCGGATCCAGCCCTTTTCCGAGACGACGACGGTGATCGGCTCGCGCTCGATCATCGCTTCCTTCACCGCGTCGAGCGTATGGGTCGGCGCATCGGCGAAGGTGGTGCGGCGCTTGCCGATCTTCGTCTCCGGTCCGAACTTCCTGGCGACGTCCTTGACCTCGAACTTGATCACCTTCCACTGCGCGGTCTCGGAGGCAAGCAGCGCCTCGATCCGCGCCTTCTCCGCCGTCAGCTCGTCGAATTCCTTGCGGATCTCGAATTCCTCGAGCTTGCGCAGGTTGCGCAGCCGCATGTCGAGGATCGCCGTCGCCTGCACCTCGTTGAGCGAGAACCGCGCCATCAGCACCGGCTTCGGCTCGTCCTCGGTGCGGATGATGTGGATCACCTCGTCGATGTTGAGATAGGCGACCAGCAGGCCGCCGAGGATCTCCAGCCGCTTCTCGATGACACCGAGCCGATGCCGCGAGCGGCGCACCAGCACGTCCTTGCGGTGCTCCAGCCACTCCTTCAGCACGTCGCGCAGCGACAGCACATTCGGCACCAGCCCGCGCGACAGGACGTTCATGTTGAGCGAGATGCGGCTTTCAAGCTCCGACAGCTTGAACAGGCTCTCCATCATCAATTCCGGATCGACCGTCCGCGATTTCGGCACCAGCACCAGCCGCACGTCCTCGGTCGACTCGTCGCGGACGTCGTCGACCAGCGGCAGCTTCTTGTCGGTGATCAGCTCGGCGATCTTCTCGATCAGCCGGCCCTTCTGCACCTGATACGGAATCTCGGTGACCACCGCCACCCAGCCGCCGCGACCCTGGTCTTCCTTGTGCCAGCGCGCCCGCACCCGGAAGCCGCCGCGCCCGGTCTCGTATGCCTCGCGGATCGACGTCTGGCTTTCGACGATGATGCCGCCGGTGGGGAAATCCGGCCCCGGCACGAAGGCCAGCAGATCCTTGGCGACAGCCTCGGGATTGTCGATCAGATGGATCGCCGCCTGGCAAAGTTCGTAGGCGTTGTGCGGCGGGATCGACGTCGCCATGCCGACGGCGATGCCGTTCGAGCCGTTGGCGAGCAGATTGGGGAACGCCCCCGGCAGCACCACCGGTTCGTCGTCGGAACCGTCGTAGTTCGGCCGGAAATCGACCGCGTCGTCGTCGAGCCCCTCCAGCAGCAGCGACGCCACGTCCGTCAGCCGCGCCTCGGTGTAGCGCATGGCGGCGGCATTATCGCCGTCGATATTGCCGAAATTGCCCTGCCCGTCGACCAGCGGGTAGCGCTGGGAAAAGTCCTGGGCGAGGCGCACCATCGCCTCGTAGACCGCCTGATCGCCGTGCGGATGGTATTTGCCGATGACGTCGCCGACGACGCGGGCGCATTTCTTGAAAGCCTGTCCGGGATCGAGCCGCAGCATCCGCATCGCGTAGAGCAGCCGCCGATGCACCGGCTTCAGCCCGTCGCGCACGTCCGGCAGCGCCCGGTGCATGATGGTCGACAGCGCATAGGCGAGATAGCGCTCTTCCAGCGCCTCGCGCAGATTGATCGGTTCGATTTGATCATCGCCGTCGGAGCCGTCGCCGGATCCGGGCGGAATCACCCTGTTTCCCATACGTTCTGGCTAACCCGATCCGCGCCACCCGGCAAGGACACTCGAGCCCCTACCCCCGCAAATCCCCGGGGAAACCGCCCCGCCTGCCGATCGCGTCGCGCGGCCGAGGCGGCTTTCAGCCGTGCCCGCCGGCGCATTGGCCGTGATCGGCCAGCACCTCGATCACCCGGCAGTCGCAGACCTGACCGTGACAGCAGTCGCCGACCATCCGCGCCAGTTCGTCGCGCAGCGCCCCGAGCTGGGCGAGCCGCCGTTCCACCGTCGCCAGATGCCGCCGCGCGATGCTGTCGGCCTCGGCGCACGGCGCCTGCGGCCGCTCGGTCAGGCTGATCAGGGTGCGGATGTCGTCGACCTCGAATCCCAGGTCGCGGGCATGGCGGATGAACTTCAGCCGCCGGATATCGTCGTCGCCATAGATGCGCCGGTTGCTGCCGGTGCGCGCCGGCGCCCGCATCAGGCCGATTTCCTCATAGAACCGGATCGTCGGCACCTTCACCCCGGTTTCGCGCGACAACACCCCGATCGCAATATCCCGCATGAAAAAACCTCTTGATCCTCCAGTCGCTGGAGATTGTAGGCTGGTGCCGACGATTTGCAATGCACCGCCGCAAAGGACCGCCCATGGCCCACGACCACGCCCCCGTTCACGCCCCGACCGCCAAGTCGGGTGCCTGCCATGACGATCATTGCGGCTGTCACGGCGAGACCGCGGCGCCGGCTGTGCCGTTGGTGACGATCGCCCCGCTTGCCGCTAAGCCCGCCGTGATCGGCTGCGCCGACGATGCCTGCGGCTGCCACGGCAACCCGGTGTTCGACGGCATGGACGCCCGCTACAAGCGCGTCCTTTGGCTGGTGATCGCCATCAACGCCGTGATGTTCGTCACCGAGATCGTCGCCGGCCATCTTGCCCGCTCGCAGGCGCTGCAGGCCGACGCGCTCGACTTCTTCGGCGACACGCTGACCTATGGCATGAGCCTCGCCGTCATCGGCATGAGCCTCAAGGTCCGCGCCACCGCCGCGCTGGTGAAGGGCACGTCGCTGGCGCTGATGGGGCTCTGGGTGTTCGGCTCCACCGTCTGGCAGGTGCTGGTCCTCGGCCTGCCGCGGGCCGAGATCATGGGCGTCATCAGCGTCCTGGCGCTGGCCGCCAACGTCGCCAGCGTGCTGCTGCTGCTGCCCTACAAGGACGGCGACGCCAATGTCCGCTCGGTCTGGCTCTGCTCGCGCAACGACGCCATCGGCAACGTCGTCGTCATGTTCGCCGCCGCCGGCGTCTGGGCCACCACCAGCGCCTGGCCCGATCTCGCCGTCGCCGCGCTGATGGCCGCGCTGTTCCTCAATTCCGCCTTCCTGATCCTGCGCCAGTCGCTGGCCGAATACCGCGAGGGCAGCGCCCTGCCCGCCGCCGGCGCTCCCCTCGGCCATGGTCACGGCCACGAAGGCCATGCCCATCCGCATTGAGCCGGCCTTCGCCTGAATCCCGCCGGGCTTATTTGCCCGGCGGCCGATAGCCCTCGATCAGCACGGTCTTGAACAGCTCCATCGCGTCGAGCCCGGCCTTGTCGCCCAGGTCCTTCAGCCGGTCCTCGCCGCGCGCGGCGATGCCGATCCCGGCAAGGCGCTGCTGCACGACGGCCGGCGTCAGGCCGAACTCCTCGGCCAGTTGCACGACCGACCGGCGGCCGATGCCGGTGCCGCCATAGCGCGTGTCGAGTTCGGCCGCGCTCCACACTTTCGCCGGCGCCTGCGCCTGGGCGGCGCGCTCGCCGGCGCTGATCACCGCATAGACCTCGGCCGGCGTGCGGTCATTGGCGACGGCGATCCGCCCGAGCGCATCCTTCTGGCTAACGTCGCCCAGTCCCGCCGCCTTCAGCGACTCGACCGCCCGCGCTCCGTTGAACCCGAGCAGCCGCGCCAGCGCCTCGACCGTCAGCGTCTCGGCATGCGGCACCGGCGGCTCGGCGCCCGGCATCGCCGCCCAGCGCTCCTCGAGCTGCGAGCCGAGCCAGTCGACATAGGAAAACGGCGGCCAGCCGCCGATCGTGCCGGCAACGACGATGATCGTGGCGACCGTCGCCGCGATCGCCTCGCGCAGGCGCACCACCGCCAGCCCGTGTGCATGCTCGACGATATAGGCCTTCAGCGGCTTCCAGTTCAGCACCACATGGACGAAGCCGATCAGCAGGAAGGCATAGCCGATGACCGTGTGCAGGCCGCCCCACGCCTCCTTGTCGAGGCCGAGGAAACGCCAGTCGATCCAGAAGGCGATCCGGCCGACCGGGTCGATATAGACCGCCAGCGAGGTGAAGATCATCACCAGGAACGTCGTCGTGGTGAGGAGCGAAACGAAGCTGCGCCAGTGAAAGGCCGAACGGACCATGATTGTCCCCCTGTCGTTGCCGCAACCGTCCGGCGGTCGCGGCGGTGCCGACCCGCCGGGCGATGGCGCCGGCCGGATCAGCCGCGCCAGGCCCGGATGTGCGGGCCCGACGATGTCGCAGGGTAAACATCAGCAACAGATATTAAATGAGACAAGTCAATTGTGTCCGATTGTTAATGTGCCCCGCGCCTAGTCCGTCGGCTCGTCCGAGACCTGCACCGACTTCGCCAGCGCGATCTTCTGCACGCTGACATAGTCGGTCTTGCCGGAGCCGAGCAGCGGGATCTCGTCGACGCGGATGATGGTGCGCGGCAGCATCAGTTCCGGCATGCCGCGCGCCCGCCCGCCGGCCAGCAATTGCCGCACGTCCGGGTTCGCCTCGGTCGTCACCAGCACCAGCGCCTCGCCCTTCTTGGCGTCCGGCACCGCCACCACCGCGTGGGCGCCGTCCGGCCAGATCTGCATCACCTGGCTCTCGACCGCCACCAGCGACACCATCTCGCCGCCGAGCTTGGCGAAGCGCTTGGCCCGGCCGAGAATGGTGACGAAGCCGTCGCTGTCCATGTCGACGATGTCGCCGGTGTCGTACCAGCGATCGTGCTGGCGCTGCAGCACCCCCGGATGCTCGTGGCGCAGATAGCCGAGCATGACGTTCGGCCCGGCGACCACCAGCCGGCCGCCGCGCTCGATCCCCGGCACCGGCTCGATGCGATACTCGACCCGGGGGAACATCCGTCCCACCGTCCCCGGCTTCTGGTGCATCGGCGTGTTGCAGCTCAGCACCGGCGCACATTCGGTGGCGCCATAGCCCTCGAAGATCCGCACCCCGTGCTTGTCGGACCACAGCGCCCGCGTCTCCGGCTTGACCTTCTCGCCGCCCGAAACCACCGAATGGATGGTGCGGAAATCGTAGACGTGGCTGTTGCGGCCATAGCCGGAAAGGAACGTGTCGGTGGCGAACAGGATCGTCGCCCCGACCTCGTGGATCAGCCCCGGGATCTGCTTGTAGTGCAGCGGCGAGGGATACATCACCACCTTCATCCCGGCGAGCAGCGGCATCAAGGTGCCGGCCGTCAGGCCGAAGGAATGGAAGATCGGCAGCGGATTGAACACCACATTGTCGGGGCCGAAATCCGCCACCGCCAGGATCTGCGCCGCGTTGGCCTGGATGTTGGCATGGCTCAGCACCACGCCCTTCGGCACTCCCTCCGAGCCGGAGGTGAACAGCACCACGCCGGCATCGTCGGCCTTCGCCTCCGGCGTCAGCCGCGCGACGGTGGCACGGGCGAAATGCGCCCGGAACAGCCCGCGCAGCTTGTCGACCAGCCCGATGTCACCGCGGATATCATCGAGCCAGCGGATCTCCGCCGCGCTCGCCATCGCCTCGATCAGCGGTTCCAGCTTGCCGATCTCGACGAACTTGCGCGACGACAGCACGATGCGCAACGGCCCGGTCTCGACCGCCGCCTTCAGCGCCGTCGCGCCGGCGGAGAAATTCAGCATCGCCGGCACCCGGCCATGGGCGATCAGCGCGAAGAACACCACCACCCCGCCGACCGAGTTCGGCAGGAACACCCCCACCCGCTCGCCCGGATCGGTGATGCGTGCGATCTTCTCGCCGAGCACGAACGCGCCCAGGATCAGCCGCTTCAGGCTGATCGGCGCCCGATCGTGATCCTCCAGCACGATCTTGTCGCCGCCGACCCGATCGGCAACGTCCAGCACGGCCTGGAACAGCGACGCCGCCACCGGCCGGGCATCGAACGCCGCATCGCGCATGATGTCATAGAGCGCGGTCGCCAGCGCCTCGCGCCGCGCCGCCCCGCGCAGGCCCGCCGCCAGGGGCAACGCCCGCGCCTGATGCGCCCGCAGCGTCAGCGTGACGCGGCGCCGTCTTGCAAAGCCGGCTATGTCGCTCCCCGGCAGATATTCCGCGCCATCGATCCGCAGCGGCACGATCTGCGCTTCCGCCATGTCGGCGACGGTTGCCGGCCAACCGAGGATCTTGTCGAGCCCGCCGGTGCGGCTCGATCGCGCCTCCGGGAACGTCACCACCCGCACGCCGCTCTGCACCAGCCGCACCAGCCGCCGCAAGCTGCCGGCGTCGTCGAGGTCCACCACCTCCACCCGGCCGATCCGCGCCGCCAGCAGCGCGGCCTTGGTCGCCGCCCGCTCCTTCGGCACGATGATGACGCAGTTGTCAGGCAGGAATGCCGCCAGGATGACAAAATCGTCAACCGACATCGACGCGCAGCACACGACCGCGTGCGCCGGCTCGTTCAGCAGGTCGATCCCCTCGAATTCGCAGCCATGACGCCGGCGATATCTCGCCCGCACCCAAGCCCGCACCGCCCGGTCCATGCCGGATTTCGGCGCCCGCGCCGCCCCATGCTCCCCCGCCGCCGCCAAGGCAGCCTGCTCCCCAGTCATCTCGGACGTCGCTCCCGGTCTTTTCGTTGCCGCGAGAGTGAACGAGCCCGCAGGCCCTGTCGAGGGGCTGGATCAAAAGCAAGGATGGCGCGAGGGAAGGAGCGCGGCCGGCGGGTCAGTTACAGCCACCAATCGAGCAACAAAGGCCTACATAGGATTAATACGTCATTAACCTGAATCGGCGACACTTTCGGTACCGGGTGGAGAGTGCCTGCTCCATGGCCACCGATCGGATTTGAATATGCGACGCAAGACCAGTCCGTCGCTCTGCATCAAGCACCCTACGACTTTATGATGGCACAACCGCCGATCAGCTTTTGGTGGCTTCGGCGTGATTTACTTTCCTTGTCTCGCGCGCTGCCGCATTGAATACCGTGAAACACCGCCGACAACTTGATTGCTCCGCGACGACTTTGCCATTGCTTCACAACCACTCAACCGGGAATCGCCCTTTCCGGGAAGTGTGACTCCATTACAATCGATCGCAACCTGACGTCATCGCCACTGCGAGGGGCGATTGCTGTTTTTTCATCCGGCCCTCTGCAAGCCTCACGAGGCCTCGCCCGCCTGCCCAAGGCCTGGCACCCTCCCCTCTACGGGCTCTGCGGACCAACTTCGATGATTGAACGTGACGAACTCGACCTGATTCCCCAGATTTTGCCGCCGGATCTGGGCGAACCCAAGGCAATCGACGGCCCCCGCCCGACCGGCGAGGCTCATCAACCGCCGCCGGACGATCACTTCAATGCGCCCTGGCTGACCATCCTGCGCTACGTGGTGGCGCTGCCGTTGGCCATCGGCCTGACCGTCTGGTTTGCATACCTTCTCGGCCAGCCCGGCAGCGGCTATCCCGTGTTCGTCGGCTTCGTGCTGAGCTTCCTGACGGATCTGACCCTTCTCTTTGGCCCCAACTGGGTCGAACGCCTGATCAAGACGCTGATCGCGATCATCCGCCCCGGCCCGCCGAACGACCCGAACCCCGGCTGATCCGCCCCTACCACGACGACCGGGCTGCCCCTTCGAGGGCAGTCCGCCATTCGCCAGCCCTCGCGCAAAGCCGCGACCGCAGGGCAGGCCCATCGCCGCAACGGCGTATTTCCCCAAACCTCCCCAAACTCGTCATTCCGGCCCCCGAGCCGGAACCCAATCCACGCCGGCGCCAGATACCGGCTCGGGTCAGGCCGCCACGGCTGCCAGCGCAAACCAGGCCGCCCCCGACGGCGCATTTTGCCACCGCGCTAGCCCATCGCGCCCGGGTCTCGCCGCCAACCCCGATCGCGCCGCCTTTCGCCGGTCCGCGCAAACCCGCGACCGCAGGGCAGGCCCATCGCCGCAACGGCGTATTTCCCCAAACCTCCCCCACTCGTCATTCCGGCCCCCGAGCCGGAACCCAATCCACGTCCGCGCCATGCACCGTCGCAGGGCCGCGCCACAGGCCGGCCGCAGCAAAACCACACCCGGACCGACGCGAAGCCGCCATCGTCGTCCGAGCAGCCGAACCAGAAGAACGCCCCTCCGAAAGAAACCTTCACACCCATCCGGAAACAAACTTTCACGCCTCAAAACCAAAACGGGGCGGCACTCGCATGCCGCCCCGCTGCAATCAAAAACCTCTTTGAGCAATTATTCACCCACCGAGCAAATTCGCCAGGGCGCGGGCGACAATCTCGGTCGCGGCCCGGAGGTCGGAGATCTTCAGGTGTTCGTCGGCCGAATGGGCGTTGGCCTCGAGGATCGAGCGCGGGCCGGCGCCGTAGAGCACGGTCGGGATGCCGGCCGAGGAATAATGCCGGGCGTCGGTGTAGAGCGGCACGCCGGTCGGCTCGACGTCGACGCCGAGCACCGCCTTCGCCGGTCCCTGGATCGCCGCCACCAGCCTGTCGACGCCGGCGACCGGCCGCAACGGCTCGGCCAGCATGATCCGCCGGCATTCGACCTCGATCCCCGCCGTCGCCGGCACCGCCGCCTCGATCAGCGCGATCAGCGCCGCCTCGACCTCGGTGCCGACTTCCTCCGGGATCAGCCGCCGGTCGATGCGCATGGCGATGCGGTCCGGCACCACATTGGTGTTGATGCCGCCGGAAATCAGCCCCACCGTCAGCTTCGGCGTGCCGATGCCCTTTTCCGCGCTCATGATGCCGGTCAGCCGGTGCCGCTCGCCATAGAGCGCCGCCAGGATCGGCGTCGCCGCCTCCAGCGCGTCGGCGCCGGATTCCGGCATCGCCGCATGCGCCTGCTTGCCCCGCACCACCACCTCGAGATGGAGGCAGCCGTTATGCGCCGTGGTGATCGCGTAGGAAAACCCGGCCGAGAACGCCAGGTCCGGCTTGGTCAGCCCCTGCTCGATCAGCCATTTCGGCCCGACGAAGCCGCCGGCTTCCTCGTCATAGGTCAGATGCAGCTCGACCGTGCCGTCAAGCGCCAGGTCGGCGTCGATCAGCGCCTTCAGCGCGAAGGCATAGGTGGCGAAATCGGACTTCGACACCGCCACGCCGCGACCATAGATCGACCCGCGCAGCTCCTCCGCCCCATAGGGATCGACGGTCCAGCCCTGTCCCGGCGGCACCACGTCGCCATGGGCGTTGAGCGCGATCACCGGTCCCTTGCCGGCGCCGAAGCGATGGCGGACGATCAGGTTGACGACGCTCTTCATGCCGTGCTGGTGCACGAATGGCGCCGGCACCGGTTGCTGTTCCACCTCGAAGCCGAGGGCGGTCAACAGCCGCGCCGCTTCCAGCGCATGCGCCTCGGTGTCGCCCGGCGGATTGTCGCTGGGCACGCGCACCAGCGCCTTCAGAAACGCGACCTCGTCGGCAAACCGGGCATCGATCAGGGACGCCAGCGCGTCGGACATCTTGCTCACTCCTTATCCCGCTCGGGCGATTTCGCGGCGGGCCAAGCCTTCGATGAAGCGGATCAGCGCCTCGATGGCAAGCCCCATGTCGTCGACGCTGGAGAATTCCGCCGGATTGTGACTGATGCCGCCGCGCGACCGGACGAACAGCATCGCCGTGTCGGTCACCGGCGCCAGCGCCATCGCATCGTGGCCGGCGCCCGAGGCGAGCCGCCGCCCCTTGCCGCCGAGCCCGGTGACCGCCTCGGTCAGAAGCGCCTGCAGGCCGTCATTCATCGGCGTCGTCGGCTGGTCGAGGAACTTCTCCCAGCGCCATCTTGTCCCACGCCGGGCACATATGCCGTCGATGCCGGCGCGGATCGTCTCGATCGCCGCCAATCGCGGCGCATCGCTGGCGGCGCGTATATCGAGGGTGAATGTGACCTCCGCCGGAATGACGTTGACGGCGCCGGGTTTGACCTGAAGCGTGCCGACCGTCGCCACCAGCCCGTGGGCGGCATTGCCGGCGCGTGCCTCCGCCTCGATCAGCCCGCAGATCTCCGCCGTCGCCATCATGGCGTCGTGACGCAGCCCCATCGGCACCGTCCCGGCATGCCCGGCCTCGCCCGACACGGTGATGCGATAGCGCGACTGCCCGGCGATCGACGTCACCACGCCCAGCGCCTCGCCCTCGTGTTCCAGCACCGGCCCCTGCTCGATATGCACCTCGACATAGCCGATCAGCGACGCCGGATCGGCGGCCGCCGCCGCGATCTCGCCCGGGTCCTTGCCGAATGCCGTCAGCGCCTGCCGCAGGCTGACGCCATCGATCCCCGGCTTGTCGAGGCTCGCCGCGTCGAACGCTCCCGCCAGCGCCGTCGACGACGACAGCGTCGTCGGAAACCTCACGCCTTCCTCGTCGCCGAAGGCAACCACCTCGATGCCGAACGGCAGCCTGAGACCCCGCTTGCGGATCTCGTCGACGGCGATCAGTCCGGCGACGACGCCGAGACAGCCGTCATACATGCCGGCATCGATCACGGTGTCGATATGCGAGGCGATCAGCAGCCGCCGGTTCGACCCGCCGGCCAGCGTCGGCGCCAGCCGCCCGTGCACGCTCGCCAGCGCATCCTCGTGCACCTCCAGCCCGATGTCCGCCATCCAGCCGGCCACCAGATTGGCGGCGCGGCGATATTCCGGCGTCAGGTACAGGCGGTTGATCCGGTCGTCGTCGGCGCTGATGGCGGCAAGGGCATCGAGCTTGGCCTGCGCCCGCCGGCCCAGCGCTTGCGTCGCGGTGGAAATCATTCGCTCACCCGGTCCTCCAGCCGAAACCGCACGATGCGGGCGATCTGGGCCAGTGCTGTGTTGAATTCCGTCCCGGCGTCATTGTCCAGCCGCGCCGCGAACGCATCGAGGATCATGTGCTTGGTCGCGCCCCTGACGGCGAAGATGAACGGGAAGCCGAACTTCGCCAGATAGGCGCCGTTCAGTCCGGTGAAGCGGGCAAACTCGTCGGGCGTCAGGCTGTCGAGCCCGGCGCCGGCCTGCTCGCGCTTGCTGTCGTCGGTGAGGTTTCCGGCCAGCGCCGCCTTGCCGGCAAGGTCGGGATGGGCGCGGATCAGCGCCAGCTGGGCATCGCGCCCGGCCCCGCCGATCGCCGCGACAAAGGCGGCGATCATCGCCTCGCGCCCGCCAAACGGCCGGGCCGCGAGCGCCGTCGCGGCGACCCACGGCGAATGCTCGGCAATGTCGCCGAACCGTTCGGCGAAGGCCGCCGGCGGCAGCTGGTTGACGTCCGAAAGGCAGATCGCGCTCATGATCGCACCGACAGGGGTTGCCTCACTTCAGCAGCCATGCGCCGAGCTGGCGCCGTTCGGCGTCGCTGATGCCGGTCTCGTTGCCGAGCGGCATCGCGTCCGACTGCACGGCCTGCTGCAATACGAGCGGACCGTAGCGGCGGATGTCGGCCGGGCTCGCGAAGACCACGCCCTTCGGCGCCTCGCTGAAGCCCTCATGCGTCGGCTTGGCGGCGTGGCACTGGACGCAATGTTTCTGCGCGATCGCCAGCACCTCGGCGTCGCTGACCTTCAGCCCGGCCATCGCCGGATCGACCCGCGGCGCCGTCAGCACCATCGCCGCCAGCAGCGCCACCGCCGCCACCGGCAGCGTCCAGGCGATTTTCCCCATCGCGTCGCCGGCTTCGTGCCGGACGATGAAATGGCGCACCAGCGCGCCGATCACCAGCACCAGCCCGACCAGCAGCCATGAATGCGGATGATTGGTCAGCATCGGATAATGGTTCGACACCATCATCAGGATGACCGGCAGCGTCAGATAGGTGTTGTGCACGGAGCGTTGCTTACCGATGGCCCCCAGCCGCGCATCCGGCGCCTCGCCCTTCAACAGGCTGGCGACGATCTTCTTCTGGTTCGGCACGATGATCATGAAGACGTTGAACGCCATCCATGTGCCGACCAGCGCCCCGACATGAATGAGCGCGCCGCGCCCGGAATAGACATGGGTATAGCCCCACGCGGCGCCAAGCACGATAACGAACAGCACGCTCATCAACGCCGGCTGGCTGGCGCCGAGCGGCGAGCGGCAGAGCCCGTTATAGACGAGCCAACCGAGCCCGAGCGACACCACCGAAATCCCGATCGCCATTGCCGGCGTCAGCGCCAGCTTGCCCGGATCGATCAGATAGGCGGTGGCGTTGAAATAGTACTGGACGACGATCAGCGCGAACCCGGTCACCCAGGTCAGGTAGGCTTCCCACTTGAACCAGATCAGATCGGGCGGCAACTGGCTCGGCGCCACGGTGTACTTGCGCACATCGTAAAACCCGCCGCCATGCACCTGCCACGACGACCCGTAGACATCCGCCGGCAACCCCTCGCGCTTGCGCAGCGATACATCGAGCCCGATGAAATAGAACGACGTCCCGATCCAGCCGATCCCCAGGATCAGATGCGCCCACCGCAGCAGCAGGTTCGACCAGTCAAGCAGGAACGTTTCCATCAACCCTCTCGCAGGAACATTGCCACCCGGTTTTCCCTCCCCGTGAAGGGGAGGGAAATCGTGTTGAAAGGTGATGTTGGAATCACTGCGGCAACTTGTCGTCGATGCCCTTGACGTAGAAGTTCATGCCGAGGACCTGACCGTCGTCGAGGTTCTTGCCACCCTTGCACTCGATGGTCTTGCCGGCCTGGTCGACGACCGGGCAGGTGAAGGCGTGCATCGCGCCGGAGCGCAGCTTGTCCTCGGTCGCCTTGGCCATCGCCTTGACGTCGTCGGGCATGTTGGCATAGGGCGCCATCACCACGTCACCGTCCTTCAGGCCACCCCAGAAATCCTCGGACTTCCAGGTGCCGTCGAGCGCCGCCTTGACGCGCTTGATGTAGTACGGGCCCCAATCGTCGACGATCGAGGTCAGCTGCGCCTTCGGGCCGAACTTGACCATGTCCGAGGACTGGCCGAACGCCTTGACGCCGGCCTTTTCGGCCTCCTGCATCGCCGCCGGGCTGTCGGTGTGCTGCGACAGCACGTCGGCGCCCTGGGAAATCAACGCCTTGGCCGCGTCGGCTTCCTTGCCCGGATCGAACCACGAGCTGACCCAGATCACCTTGATCTTCATGTCCGGCTTCACCGACTGGGCGCCGAGCATGAAGGCGTTGATACCGGAGACGACTTCCGGAATCGGGAACGAGGCGATGTAGCCGACCGTGCCGGACTTCGACATCTTCGCCGCGATCTGGCCGATGATGTAGCGGCCTTCATAGAAGCGGCCCGAATAAGTGGCGACGTTCTTGTCGCGCTTGTAGCCGGTGGCGTGCTCGAACATCACGTTCGGATAGCGCTTGGCGACCTTCAGCGTCGGCTCCATGAAGCCGAAGGAGGTGGTGAAGATCAGCTTGTGACCGGACTTGGCCAGCGTCTCGATGACGCGCTCGGCGTCCGGACCTTCCGGCACATTCTCGACGAAGGTGGTTTCGACCTTGCCCGGGAAAGCCGCCTCGACGGCCTTGCGGCCCTGGTCGTGCTGATAGGACCAGCCGAAATCGCCGACCGGGCCGACATAGACAAAGCCGACCTTCAGCTTGTCCTGGGCCTCGGCAACGCCGGCGCCGGCAATGCCGACGAAGGCCGCCGTCATGGCGGCAAATGTCAGGTTCTTCAAGCTCATCTGTCCTTCCCCTTCTTTTCGTTCGCGCGCCCTCCCGGAGCGTCGCGGTTTCGCCGGTCCCGTCGCCTTGGCTAGCGGTCGGGCCAGAATGGCACGCCGAGATGCGCGGGCGCGCTGCTCCCGGTCCGGGTCCTGGAGATGATCACCAGAACCACGATGGTTGCAAGATACGGCAGCGACGACATCAGCTGGCTCGGTATGCCGAGACCAAACCCCTGCACCTGCAATTGGGCAATGGTGACGCCGCCGAAGAGATAGGCCCCGGCCATCGCCCGCCACGGCAGCCATGAGGCGAAAACGACGATGGCGAGCGCGATCCAGCCGCGCCCCGCCGTCATGCCGGTGACCCAGAACGGCGTGTAGGCGAGCGACAGATGCGCTCCGGCCAGCCCGGCGCAGGCGCCGCCGAACAGGATGGCATAAAGCCGCAGCCGCCGCACCGGCACGCCGAGCGCGTGCGCCGAGGTATGGCTCTCGCCAACGGCGCGCAACGTCAGCCCGGCCCGCGTCCGCGTCAGGAACCAGGCGACGAGGATGACGAGCGCGAAGGCGGCATAGACGAAGAAATCGTGCGAGAACAGCAGCTTGCCTGCATAGGGCAGGTCGGCGAGCGCACCGAATATCGCCGGAGGCTTCTGTTCGAGGCGCAGCCCGGTATAGTTGGCGCCGATCAGGCCGGAAAGGCCGATGCCGAGGATCGTCAACGCCAGTCCCGAGGCGACCTGGTTGACGACGATGCCGAGCACCAGAAAGGCGAACAGCGCCGCCATCGCCATGCCGGCAACGATGCCCGCGATCGCCCCAAGCACCACCGAGCCGGTGGAATAGCCGGTGACGAACCCGGTCACCGCCCCCATCAGCATCATGCCCTCGACGCCGAGATTGAGCACGCCCGAGCGCTCGGTCACGAGTTCGCCGATTGCCGCGATCAGCAGCGGCGTCGACGCGGTGATGACGGTAATCAGGATCGCCTCAATGAGCCCCATGCGCCGTGCCCCCGTGCGAGCCGCCGGCGATCAGGCGCGGACGGTAGAGAATGAGGCTGTCGCAGGCGAGCACCGCGAACAGCAGAAAGCCCTGGATCACCTTGGTGAGATCGAGCGGCAGTTTCAGCACTATCTGCGCATTTTCGCCGCCGATATAGGTGAGCGCCAGCAGCAGGCCGGCGATCAGGCAGCCGATCGGGTTGAGCCGGCCGAGAAACGCCACGATGATCGCCGTAAAGCCGTAGCCGGGCGAGATCGACGGCTGCAGCTGGCCGATCGGCCCGGCGACCTCGATGATGCCGGCAAGCCCGGCGAGCCCGCCCGACACGGCGAAGACGAAGAGCGTGGCCCGGGCCGGCGAGAAGCCGGCGAAGCGCGCGGCGCGCGGCGCCTGGCCCACCACCTGCAGCTCGAAGCCCTTGAGGGTGCGCCCGACCAGCACGAAGGCGGCGATGACGACGCCGAGCGCGATGACCGAGCCCAGGTGCAGCCGACCGGATTCGAACAGGACCGGCACGGTGGTGTCGAAGGCAACAGACTGGGGGAAATTGTAGCCCTTGGGATCGCGCCACGGTCCGCGCACCAGATAGTCAAGCACCTTCTCGGCGACATAGACCAGCATCAGGCTGGTCAGGATCTCGCTGGCGCCGAAGCGCACCTTGAGCAGCGCCGGCAGCGCCCCCCACAGCATGCCGCCGAGAATGCCGGCGGCCAACATGGCGGCAAGAACGTGCGGGCCGCTCATGGTGCCTTGTGCCGCCAGCGCCACGCCGGAGCCGAACACCGCGCCCATCACATACTGGCCCTCGGCGCCGATGTTCCAGTTGTTGGAGATGTAGCAAAGCGACAGCCCGACCGCGATCAGCACCAGCGGCGTCGCCTTCACCGCCAGTTCCTGCAGGGAATTGAGGTCGGTCAGCGGCTCGATGAAATAGGTGAACAGGCTGGCACCGACCGGCTTGCCCATCGCCGCGAACACGATGGCCGAAAACGCGAAGGTGATCGCCACCGCGATGAGCGGCGAGGCATAGGCCATCAAGTCGGACGCTTCCTGCCGCTTTTCCAGGACGAGACGCATCACCCCTGCCCTTCCGTGTCGAGCTTTTCCGGATGGGCGCCGCCCATCAGCAGGCCGACCTTTTCCAGCGTCATCGTCGCCGCCGGATAGGCCGGCGACAGCGCGCCGTGGTGGATGACGGCAATGCGGTCGGCGATTTCGAAGATTTCGTCGAGATCCTGGCTGATCACCAGCACCGCCGAGCCGGTGGCGGCGAGATCGACGAGCGCCTGACGGATCAGCGCCGCCGCGCCCGCGTCGACGCCCCAGGTCGGCTGGTTGACCACCAGCACCCCCGGCGCGCGGTCGATTTCGCGGCCGACGACGAATTTCTGCAGGTTGCCGCCCGACAGCGACCGGGCTTCCGGATCGCGCTTGCCCTTGCGCACGTCATAGGCCTGCGTCACCCGGTCGACCACCGCATTGGCCGCGCCCTTGCGCAGGAACGACAGCCAACCGCCGCCGGTCAACCCGGCGTCGCTGGCGTGGCGGGTCAGAAGCACGTTGTCCGACAGCACCCTGACCGGCACCGCCCCATGGCCGAGCCGCTCCTCGGCGACGAACGCCGCGCCGCGCCGGCGCCGGTCGTTCGGCCCGTGCCGGCCGACAGGCTGGGCGTCGATCAGCACCGCGCCGGCCGAGGCCGCGACGCGCTCGCCGGAGATCGCGTCGAACAGCTCGGTCTGGCCATTGCCGGCCACCCCGGCGATGCACACCACCTCGCCGGCGCGAACCTCAAGATCGATGTGATCGAGCGCCACCGAGAACGGCCCGTTCTTCGGCAATGTCAGTTGCCTCAGCGCGAAGCGGACCGCGCCGGCATCCCGCGCCGCGCGGCCCTTGACCACATGAATGTCGGCGCCGACCATCAACCGGGCGAGGCTCGCCGCCGTCTCGGCGCGCGGATCGACATGGCCGACCACCTTGCCGTGCCGCATGATCGTCGCCGCGTCGCACAGCCGCTTCACCTCGTCGAGCCGATGCGAGATGTAGAGGATCGACTTGCCCTCGCTCTTCAGCCGCTCCAGCGTCAGGAAAAGCTGATCGGCTTCCTGCGGCGTCAGCACCGAGGTCGGCTCGTCCATGATCAACAGCTTCGGCTCCTGCAACAGGGCGCGGACGATCTCGATGCGCTGGCGCTCGCCCACCGACAGGTCGGCCACCCGCGCCGTCGGCACCAGCGGCAGGCCGTAGACCTGCGACACCTCGGCGATGGTCTTCGACAGGCCGGCGAGGTCGAGCTTGCCCGGCATGGCGAGCGCGATGTTCTCGGCCACCGTCAGCGCCTCGAACAGCGAGAAATGCTGAAACACCATGCCGATGCCGAGCGCCCGCGCGGCGGCCGGATTGGCGATGGCGACGGGCGTGCCTTCCCAGACCAGCGCGCCGGAATCGGCCTGCAGCGCGCCGTAGAGGATCTTCACCAGCGTCGACTTGCCGGCGCCGTTTTCGCCGAGCAGGGCATGGATCTCGCCTGGCTGGATGATCAGGTCGACCTTGTCGTTGGCCTGGGTCGAGCCGAAGCGCTTGGAAATGCCGAGCGCCGCGATCAGCGCCGTCGCGGCATTGGAGGCGACCGAACGATCCAGCGTCCCTGCCCCGGCCATGTCGATTTCCGCCCCCGCCACCGCCATCAACCGCGCTCCGCCATCGCCCGGATTGTGCCGGTATCCGCCGCCGCCCGCAACACCTGATCCCGTCCCAGGCAGTCGGCGACGACCGAGGCCGCGATCACCGCCGGCAGCTTCGACGACAGCCCGGCAATGCCGATCGGACAGACGAGCCGCTGGGCCTCGTCGAGCGAATGTCCCATTTCCCTCAGCCGCTTGACGAAGCGGGCCCGCTTGCTGTCGCTGCCGATCACCCCGACGAATGGAAAGCGCCCGGCGGTCAGCGCCGCGTGGGCTATGTCGAGATCAAGCGCATGGGAATGGGTCATGATGAGCACGAACGCCCCGTCGGGCGCGTTCGCCAGATCCTCCGCTGGACATGCCGAAATCCTAGCCTGTGCATTCGCGGGCGTCATGCCCGGAAATGCATCAGGCCGTGGGTCAATCCACAGCAACCTGAAGGGCAATGGCGCGAAAGCCAGCACCAGCGCCCGCCCGACATGCCCGGCGCCATAAAGCACCACCGTCCGCCGTCCATCGGCGAAGCGCTCGTCGACGACACGGTCACTCGCGAGGTGCAGGCCGACGCCCGGCATCGCGTCGAGCGGCGAGGCTTGGTCCTCCCGGAGCGCCTCGCGCCGCAGTCGCCCGTCGGCGCCGACCCGGCCGCGACAGCGCCAGTTGCCCCGCGCCTCGACCACGGCCAGCCGATCGAGTTCGGCAAGATCGGCGCGGACGAACAGCTCGAAACCGAGGTCGACCCGCCCGCCGCAGCACTGGCCGAGATCCGGCCCGAGCGACCACGCCCGCACCTCGTATTCGGGAAGGTCGGCGGCGCGCAGCATCGCCTGCGCCCGCGCCAGCGCCTGCCATTCCAGCGTGCCGCCGCCGATCGTGCCGCTGAACCCGCCGTCCGGCCGCACCAGAATCCGCGCCCCGACCTCGCGCGGTGTCGACCCGCGCGCCGTCACCACCGTGACCATCCCGGCGCGGCCGTGGTCCGCGACCATGTCGCGCAGGGTCGCGAAGACCGGCTTCATCGCCTCACCCCTGCCGCTGCGCCTTGACCGCCCGCATGATCGCCTCCGGCGTCGCCGGCGCGTCGAGATCCGGCACCCGCCCCGGCCGGATCGTCGCGATGGCATTGGCGATGGCGCACCAGACCGAGATCGCCAGCATCAGCGGCGGCTCGCCCACCGCCTTCGACCGGTAGATGGTTTCTTCCCGATTGCCGCCGCCATCGAACAGCGCGACGTTGAAATCCGCCGGCACATCCGACGCGGTCGGGATCTTGTAGGTCGACGGCGCGTGCGTCCGCAGCCGGCCGTCGGCATCGAACACCAGTTCCTCGGTTGTCAGCCAGCCCATGCCCTGGACGAAGCCGCCCTCGATCTGGCCGATGTCGATCGCCGGATTGATCGAGTTGCCGACGTCGTGGAGGATGTCGACGCGGTCGACCACCATCTCGCCGGTCATCGTGTCGATGGTCACTTCCGAGCACGCCGCGCCGCAGGAGAAGTAGAAGAACGGCCGGCCGCGCACCTTCGGCCGGTCCCAGCTGATCCGCGGCGTGCGGTAGTGTCCCGTCGACGACAGGCTGATCCGGTTCATGTAGGCGGTGCGCGCCACCTCGGCAAACGGCAGCGACTTGGCGCCCGCCGTGACCCGGTTGTCGTGGAACGTCACTGTCGCCGGGTCGATGCCCTGGCTCTTCGCCAGATAGGCGGCGATCCGGTTCTTGATCGCCCGCGCCGCCACCCGCGCCGCCGCGCCGTTGAGGTCGGTGCCCGACGATGCCGCCGTCGGCGCCGTGTTCGGCACCTTGTCCGTCACCGTCGACGTCACCCGCACCCGCTCGAAGTCGACGCCGAACTCCTCGGCGACGACCTGCGCCACCTTGACGTAGAGCCCCTGCCCCATCTCGGTGCCGCCATGGTTCACCGTGATCGAGCCATCCGAATAGACATGCACCAGCGCGCCGGCCTGGTTCATGTGGGTGAGCGTGAACGAGATGCCGAACTTGACCGGCGTCAGCGCCAGCCCCTTCTTCAGGATCCGGCTGGAGGCGTTGAACTCGGAGATCGCCGCGCGCCGGCCGGCATAGTCGGCGGTTTTCGCCAGCTGCGTCATCAGCTTCGGCAGGCTGTCGTCGTCGACCTTCATGCCATAGGGGGTGATGTCGCGCCCCTCGCCATAGAGATTGCGCATCCGCACGTCGAACGGATCGAGTCCGAGCGAATAGGCAACGGCATCGAGCATCCGCTCGGCCAGCACCATGCCCTGCGGCCCGCCGAACCCGCGAAACGCCGTGTTGGAGACAGTGTTGGTCTTCAGCCGACGCGAATGGATGCGCGCATGCGGATAGTAATAGGCATTGTCGGTGTGGAACATCGCCCGGTCGTTGACCGGCAGCGACAGGTCCGGCGAGAAGCCGCAGCGCCCGGCGAGTTCGGTGTCGACGGCGTCGATGACGCCATCCTCGGAAAAGCCGACCTTGTAGCCGAAGCGGAAATCGTGGCGCTTGCCGGTCATGGTGAAGTCGGCGTCGCGATCGAGCCGGACCTTGCACGGCCGCCCGGTCTTCACCGCCGCCACCGCCGCGATCGCCGCCCATTGCGACGCCTGGCTCTCCTTGCCGCCGAAGCCGCCGCCCATGCGCCGCACCTCCGCGACCACCGCCGCGTCCGGCACGCCCAGCACCCGCGCGACGATGTGCTGCACCTCGCTCGGCCCCTGCGTGGACGAGAACACGTGCATCTCGCCGCCCTCGCGCGGGCTCGCCAGCGCGATCTGCGGTTCGAGATAGAAATGCTCCTGTCCGCCGAGCCGGAACGTGCCCTCGACCATCCGCGCCGCGCCGGCAATGGTCATTTCCGGATGGCCGCGACGGAATTCATAGGCCGGCATCAGGTCCTGATCGGCCAGCAGCGCCTCGTCGACATCGACAAACGGCCGCTCCGCCTCGATCTCGATCCGCGCCAGCCGCGCCGCACGCCGTGCCGCGTCGCGCGTCGTCGCCACCACGGCGAACACCACCTGGTCGTGGAACTCGACCCGATCCTCGGCGAATACCGGCTCGGGTCCGAGCGGCGAGGCCGAGCAATCGTTGCGGCCCGGCACGTCGGCATGGGTCAGAACCGCCACCACGCCCGGCGCCGCCTCGACCGCGCTGAGATCGACCGCGAGGATTCGCCCCAAAGCCGCCGGGCTGCCGCCCGGCGCGATATGCAGCGTTCCATGCGGCTCGGCAATGTCGTCGATATAGGTCGCGCTGCCCTGGACATGCTTCTCGGCGCTCTCATGCGGCCGCGCCTTGCCGACGATCCGCAGTTCCGCCGCCGCCGGCGAGGCCTTGGCAACGGCGGCAAGCTCGGCCGCGACGTCGGGCGCCGCCGCCGGATCGCTTGCCCCGACAAGCTCCGCGACGTCGGCGACGACCGCATCGGCGACGGTCGGATCGGCGGCAACGGTGCCGGCCCCGGTCTTCTCCGGTTCCACCGGCGCGGTCTCAGGCAACCCGTCCATATCCGCCTCCCTGGCCTTCGCGAATGCCCCGCACCCGGGTGCGGGTGGTCGGCGAGCCGGCGACTTCCGCCAGGGCCTTGCCGAGCAAGGCCTTGGCTGTCTCCTGCCGGTAGGCGGCGGAGGCCCGCATGTCGCTGATCGGCTGGAAATCCTGCGCCAGCGCCGCCAGCGCCGGCGCCCAGGTGACCGCCCGGCCGAGATCGGCCCCGACCAGCGCCGCTTCCGTCGCCGTCGCCCGCTTCGGCGTTGCCGCCATGCCGCCGAACGCGACGCGCGCCTCGACGATCACCGATCCCTCCAGCGTCAGGCGGAAAGCCGCCAGCACCGACGAGATGTCCTGATCGAACCGCTTGGAGATCTTGTAGGCGCGAAACGCGTGCGCATCCTCCAGCCACGGCACGAACACGCCGGAGACGAATTCGCCCTTGCCGCGATCCTGCTTGCCGTAGCCGAGGAAATAATCCTCCAGCGGCATCACCCGCGCGTCGTCGCCCTTGCGCAATTCCAGCGTCGCCCCGAGCGCGATCAGCAAAGGCGGCGTATCGCCGATCGGCGAGCCGTTGGCGATATTGCCGCCGACCGTGCCGGAACTGCGCACCTGCTTCGAGCCGATCCGCCGCCACACCTCGCCCACATCCGGGTCGAGCCGTGCCATCACCGCTTCCGCCGTGGCGAATGTCGCCGCCGCGCCGATCAGCACGCCGGATTCTCCGACCTCCACCCGGTCGAGGCCGGTCACCCGCCCGAGCCAGATGATCTTCGGCAGCGTCCGCAATTGTTTGTTGATCCACAAGCCGACGTCGGTGGCGCCCCCCACCAGCGTCGCATCCGGATGCCTCGCATAAAGCGCCGCCAGCGCGTCGATCGAGGCCGGCGCCGCGAAGAAGCTGTCGTCGTCGCCGAGGAACACGTCGCGCTCGTCGCTGATGAAGTCGAGCAGCGCACGGGTGTTCTCCTCCTCGCGGGCGAAGCGGTCGGACGCGGTGCCGGTGCAGCTCGCCAGCGCCGCGTCGATGATCGGCCGGTAGCCGGTGCAGCGGCAGAGATTGCCGGCAATCCACTCGGTCACGTCCGCCCGCCCCGGCGCGAAGCCGGCATGGTGCAGCGTGAACAGGCTCATGACGAAGCCCGGCGTGCAGAAGCCGCATTGCGAGGCGTGGGTATCGACCATCGCCTGCTGCACCGGGTGCAGCGCCGTGCCGTCGGCCAGATCCTCCACCGTCACGACGTCGGCGCCGTCCACCTGCCCGAGCAGCAGGATGCAGGCATTGACCGGCTCATAGGTCAGCACCCCGTCGCGCACCCGCCCCAGGGCGACGGTGCAGGCGCCGCAATCGCCCTCGCCGCAGCCTTCCTTGGTGCCGCTGGCGCGTTCAGACAGCCGCAGGTAATCGAGCAGGGTCGTCATCGGCGCGAAATCGGCGATCTCGACCACCTTGCCAGCCCGCAGGAACCGGATCGTGTCACGCATGCGAACCTCCAGAATGCCGGCTGTCGGCGGGATCGGGTCGATCAGCCATCAGCTGCCCCGATAGGTGGAATAGCCGTAGGGCGAGATCAGCAGCGGCACGTGATAGTGCGCCTGCGGGTCGGCGATGCCGAATCGGATCGGAATCACATCGAGGAACGCCGGCCGCGGCAGCTCGACCCCGCCGGCGCGCAGATAGTCGCCGGCGTGGAACACCAGCTGATAGGTCCCCGGCACCATCGCGGCGCCCTCGAGGATCGCCCCGTCGACCCGGCCATCGGCGTTGGTGACCACGGATTTCAGCGGTTTTCCGCCCTGGTCGATGCTTTCGAGATCGATGCGGACCCCGGCTGCCGGCCGGCCGGTCGCGGTGTCGAGCACATGCGTGGTGAGACGCCCCATAGTCGTTTGCCGCCTTCTGCCTCGGGCGAGCGGACCGGCTGTGTCAGCCGTCCTGCCCGGTTGTGGCATCGTGACAAATGAATGGCTTAAGGGAAAGGGGTTAGATGAAGACTTGCTGACAGCCGCGCCGCGACCGCGCGGGTCCCGTCACTCGACGCGAACCGAGGCCGACGCCGTCGCGCCGCGCGCGTCGATCACCGAAACCTCGGCGAATCCGGCCCCGTCCGGCTGCCACGCCGCCTGCCGGCGCACGTCCGCCGCCCCGACCGGCACGCCGTTGACCAGCCAGCGCAACGGCGGCACCCCGCCCGAGGCCTTCAGCGCCAGCGGCTCGGCCATGCCCCCCGCCAGTTTCAGCCCCAGGTCGATCAGCGCCCCGTCCGGCGGATAGGCGATGCGCAACGGCACATCCGTCGTCGCGGCAATGGTCTTCGGCACATCCGAGCGCAGGTGCCGCAACGGCGGCGGCAGCGTCGCCGTCGTCGCCAGCAGCACATCCGCCGGCCGCTCGATCGGCTCGGGCGGCTGGCCGCTGCGGGCATAGGCCTCGAACAGCAGCGGCGCCGCCACCTGTCGCCCGACCAGCCCCGGCACCGACATCCCGTCCGGCCGCCCGACCCAGATCGCGATCACCTGCCGCCGGTCGTAGCCGATCGCCCACGCGTCGCGATAGCCGAACGACGTGCCGGTCTTGAACGCGATCCGCCCCGAGGCGGCATTGGGCGGCGGCGGCGCCGATTTCAGGATGTCCCAGATGTACCAGGCCGCCACCGGATCGAAGATCCGCGTCGGCGTCGCCCGCGGCGCATCGGGCCGGTCGACGAGGTCGATCACCTCGCCGCCGCGCGCCAGCCCGGTCGCCAGCCGCGCCAGATCGGTGAGCCGGGTGCCGAGCCCGCCGAGCACCACCGCCAACCCCGGCGCCGACGCGTCGGGCATGGCGATCTCCGCCCCCGCCGTCTTCAGCCGGGCGAGAAACCGCAACGGCCCGACCTCGGCCAGCATGTCGACCGCCGGCACATTCAGCGACATCTGCAGCGCCCGCCGCGCCGTCAGGGTGCCCTGATAGGTGAGGTCGAAATTCTCCGGCGCCCACGCCCCGAACCGCGACGGCCGGTCCTCGACGATGGTCTCGGGATGGGCGAGCCCGCTTTCGAACGCCATCGCATAGACATAGGGCTTCAATGCCGACCCGGGCGAACGCAGCGCCCGCGTCATGTCGAGCGAGCCGGCCCGGTCGCCCGAGAGATAGTCGACACCCCCGACCGATGCGCGGATCTCGCCGCTGGCGACATCGACGACCAGCGCCCCGGCCGACAGCTTCGGCCCCATCGGCGACACCCGGTCGCGCAGCATCGCCTCCAGCGATATCTGCAATGACGCGTCGATGGTGGTGCGGTGGATCGCCGTCTTCGGCTGCGCCGCCACCCGCGCTTCCGCCAGATGCGCCGCGTGCATCGGAAACGGTGCGCGCGCCTGCGGCACCGGCTCGGCCTTGGCGTCGTTCGCCTCCAGCGCCGTCACCGTGCCGGCGGCAAGCGCCCGGTCGATCACCCGGTCGCGCGCGGCGCGCGCCTGCGCCGGCGAACGATCCGGCCGCCGCGTTTCCGGCGATTGCGGCAGCGCCACCAGCAGCGCCGCCTCGCCCAGCGACAGCCGCTTCGGCTCCTTGCCGAAATAGGCGAAGGACGCGGCGCGGATGCCCTCGATATTGCCGCCATAGGGCGCCAGCGTCAGATAGAGATCTAGAATGCGGCCCTTGCCGAGCCGGCCTTCCAGCTGCCAGGCCCGCGCCACCTGCCGCGCCTTGGCGGCAAGGCTGCGCTCCTCGCGCGGCTCCAGCAATCGCGCCACCTGCATCGTCAGCGTCGAACCGCCGGAAATCACCCGCCGGCTGGTCAGCATCTGCCAGCTCGCCCGCGCCATGGCGACATAGTCGACGCCGCCATGGCGATGGAAGCGCCGGTCCTCGTAGGTTTGCAGCAGGGCCAGGAAGCGCGGATCGACATCGTCGACCCCGACCGGCAGGCGCCAGCGGCCGTCGGCCGTGGTGAACGGCCGCAACAGCTGTCCGGACCGGTCGACGACGATCGGCGAATGCACCCGCGTCGGCGCCAGGTCGAGCGGGCCGAGTCGGTCGACGAACGCCACGCCGGTGGCGATCGCCGTCGACAGCACGAACGCCGCCGCCACCGCGCCGACGGCAAGCCCCGTCCGCCAGCGGCGATCCTGTCCGGTTCGCGGCGATGCCAATGCGCTCACGGCCCGTCCCCGCGCCTCAGGGTTTCGCCTTGGTCACTTCCATCACGCCATAGCCGGTCGAGGCATAGCGGTCCGGCCGGTACATGTCCTCGATGATCGCCGGCGGATGGATGTAGCGGCCCGGCGACACGGCGCGGACGATGTAGGCCAGTTCGAACACCGCCTTCTGCCCGCTGGCGCGGTCGATCGCCGCGACGAAGCGATCATCGCGGTATTCGGTGTTTTCCGGCTCGATCTCCCGCTTCAGCCAGTTGAAATTCGCCGTCTCCGAGCCTTCGACCAACTTGGGATTGTCGATTTCAAGCCCCGCCGGCAGATGATCGACGATCAGCAGCCGGGCGTATTTCGATTCCGGCTCGGTGATCCGCAGCACGACGACGAAGCGGTCGGTCTGCCGCACCTTCGACGGATCGACCTTCTTGCCCTCCATCGAATAGTAGCTGCGCTCGATCTTGTAGCCGCGTTCGATCGCCGGCGTCGGCTGCATCGGATGACCCGCCGCCGACACGACGAGCTGCGCCGGGATGGTCGAGCGGTTGGTGATCATTACCGGCTTGTCGTCGAGCGCCAGCCCGCGCCAGGTGCGGTGGAAGGCACCGGTGCGGCTCTCGCCGTTGACGTCGAGCTGCAGCTTGTCGAGATCCTTGCCCATCGCATGCGCCGCCAGGATCAGCCAGCCCATTTCCTGGGTCGAGACATGGCTCAAGGCCGAGCGCTCGGCATCGAGCGCCGGGCCGATGCGGCCGATATCGCCGCGGCCGACACCCGTTTCGGCGATCAGCGCCACGATGCCGGCGCCGTCCCGCAGTTTCGAGCCGAAGTCCACCCGCGAGACGGTGTCGCGCTTGGCCGCCAGGAACGCATCCGACGCCGAGGCGAACACCGGCTGCGCCCGGCCGCGATCGCCGAGCAGCGCCAGCGCCGCGCCGATCTGCGCCCGCGACAGCGGCGTGTTGAACTCGCCGAGCTTGGTGTCGGCGAGATAACGCAGGTCGCCCATCACCGGCCGGCCGTTGCGGGCCAGCACATAGACGGAATAGGCCAGTTCCTCGCTGTTGCCCTTCACCTCCGAGGTGTTGGCGACGAAGTTCCGCAGCCGGTCGAGCACCATCTCGAAGCCCTTCTGCGGCACGGCGAAGCCCTTTTCCCGCGCCCGGGTGAGGAAGTCGGCGATATAGGCATCGAGCCACATGTCGTCGCCGCCGGCCGACCACAGGCCGAACGAACCGTTCGCCCCCTGCCGCGCCATCAGCCGGTCGATCGCGTCCTTCAGCCGATCCTCGATCTTGACGTCGAGGCTCAGATGCTCGCTGACCGCCAGGTCGTTGGCATAGAGCAGCGGCATCGCCCGCGAGGTGATCTGTTCCGAGCAGCCATAGGGATAGCGGTCGAGCTGGGCCAGCAGCGCCGGCACGTCCAGCGCCGACAGCGGCGCCACCGACACCGACAGCCGCCCGGTGCCGGGCAGGAATTCGGCGAAGAGATCGTTGGAGAGCGTCACCGACGCCCCCGCCGCCAGCGGGCGGATCGTCCGGCGATCGACCACCGGCGTCGCCGGCTGTGCCCCCAGCACCATCTGCCGGGTGACGTCGATGCCGCCCGGACCGATGAGCCGCAGGTCGACATGCGCCGTGCCCATGCCGGTCGCGGTGACCGGCAGGTCGATGCCGGCCCGCCCCTTCGCCGCCAGCTTCAGCGTCGAGCGCGCCACATCGGCGGGAATGCTGATCGGGCCGCGAATGTCGACGTCGACCGTGTAGTCGCCGGCCGCACCCTCGACATTGTCGACGTCCACATGCAGCGTCGACACGTCACCGAGGCTGATGAAGCGCGGCAGCGTCGCCGTCGTCACCACCGGATCGCGCACGATCACATCGGCCGAGGCACTGCCGACCCGCGACTTCGACCAGGCCAGCACCGCCACCCGCAGGGTGCCGGCAAAGCCCGGAATCTCGAACGCCACCCTGGCGGTGCCGTCGGCGCCCACTTCCACCACGCCGGAATAGAACGCCAGCGGCGCCTCGCGCGGCGGCGAACCGCCAAGCTCGGCCTGGGATTCGTCGCCGCCCGAGCGGATGGCGCCACGCGCGCCCTGCATGCCGTCGATCAGGCTGCCATAGATGTCGCGGATCTCGGTGGCGAGCGAGCGCTGGCCGAAATAGTGCTCATGCGGGTTCGGCGTCTTGTAGCCGGTCAGGTTGAGGATGCCGACATCCACCGCCGAAATCGTCACGAACGCCTTCTCGCCCGCAGCCATGCCCGAAAGCTTCACCGGGATCGCCAGCGGACCATGCGGCCGCATCTGCGCCGGCGCCGACAGCGTCACCTCCAGCCGCCGCGCCTCCGGCTCGATCGCGAACCACTTCAGGCCGATGGCCCGGCCGGGCATGCGATGCGCCTGCACGTCGAGTGGCCGATGCGCGAACGCCACCAGATAGGCCCCCGCGCCCCAGGCGGGATCGGCCTTGAGCGAAACCGTCGAGCCGCCGGCCGGAATGTCGATGACCTGCGTCGACTTGATCGTATCGGCGATCACCGCGATCGTCGCCGTTCCGGCAAACCGCGAGGTGATCCGCGCCTCGATCGTCTCGCCCGCCTTGTAGGCGGCCTTGTCGATCGCCACGTCGAGCCCGTCCGGCGCATCGGCCGATGCACCGCCGCTGCCCCAGCCGACGTTGAACATCACGCTGACCCGCGCCGCCTCGCCGCCATCGGCGACCACGTCCAGCCGGTAGCTGCCCCAGTCCACCGGCACCGCCAGCTGCGCCGGATCGCCGGCGCCGAGCGCCATCTGCCCGTCGGCGACCCGCGCCGAGTTCACCACCTTCTCCGAGTTCCACGAACCGTCGGAGCGGAACCACTGCCAGCGCGTCGTCACCTTGCGCAGTTCCCAGCGGACATTCTTCAGGTTCAGCCGCGTGCCATCCGGCCCCGCCGCCACCACGGCGAATTTCGCCTGTGCCCCGGCACTGATCGAGCCCGGATCGAACAGCTTCTTCACCGCGATCACCGGTTGCGGCGGCAGGATCGGCAAGGTCACCGACCGCGCCACGGCCCGCCCGCCGGTCTCTTCCGCCCTGAGCGTGATCGTCGCCTGCAATCCCCGCGACGTCGTCGTTTCGGGAATGTTGATGGCCATGTCGGCATGGCCCTTGGCGTCGGTCGTCGCCGTCTCCTCCAGCGGCTGGTCGATCGCCTCGAATTCCTCGTCCGCCAGTCCGGCCTCATAGCCGGCGAGCCCCGGAATCGTCAGCCCCTCGGCCAGCGTCACCGCGATATTGCCGGCAATATTCAGATCCGCCCCCGGCGCGCCGTAGAGATAGCGCACGTCGACGCCGATTTCGGCCGGCGATCCGGCGGCAAGCCTCTCGCTCTTCGGCGCCAGCGTCACGTCCAGCCGCTCGGGCAGATAGTCCTCGACCAGGAAGGTCGTCTCGCCGATCGCCGGCCGCTTCGGGTCGGTAAACGCCGCCACCCGCCACGTTCCGGTCTGGATGCCCGACAGGAGCGTCACCGACAGCGCCCGACCGCCCTCGCCCTGATCGGCGACCGACACCTTGCGGTATTCGACGCCGTCCGGGCGATAGACGATCAGCGTCAGCGGCATGTCGCCGACGCTGGCACCGAGCGCATCGCGCAGCAGAGTCGTCACCTGCACCGTCTCGCCCGAGCGATAGACGCCGCGTTCGGTCACCACCAGCGCATCGAGCGGCCCCGGCGCGGTCCGGCCCTTGACGCCGCGATCGGCCAGATCGAACGCCGACTTGTCGAGATCGACGAAGCCGTAGTCGCCCTCGCCCGTCGAGGCCACCAGCAGCACCGGCGCCGAACCGCCCTGACCCCGGGTGAGGCCGGCGGCGAACGTCACCAGCCCGCTTGCATCCGACCTGGTCGACGCCAGCACCTCGTTGTTGCGCGCGATCAGCCGGACCTCGACATCCGCCATCGGCTTGGCGCTGGCCAGCGACCGCACCAGAACGTTGACGCCGTCATTGCCCTTGAGCGCGGTCAGGCCGATGTCGGAAACGACGAACCACTGCGTCGCCCGCTCGTCCCAGTCCTCCTCGTCCGAACCGGTCGCCTTCAGCGGACCCGGCTCGGCCGTCATCACATAGAGCCCAGGCTCCAGCCGCCCGACCGCCTCCAGCACTGGAAACGCCGTGACGACGTCCTGATTGAGGTCCGACTTCGTCGCCAGCGAGCCGCGCCAGATCGCCTTGCCCTTCTCCTCGCCGATCTGGTTGGCCTGATAGGGCGAGATCTGATCGAGGAAGCCGCCATTGCGCAGCGTTTCCAGCAAGCTGCGGTCGCCGATGCGATAAAGGCCGATCGCCACCTCGCTGGTGTTCACCGACGTGACCGGCAGACCCTCCTGCCCGGTGCGCGGCAGCACATAGTTGCGCCCGGAGAACCGCACCGCCGGCGCCCGGTCGCGCACGTAGATGTCATAGTCGGCATTCTTCAGGAGCGCCTCGCCGACCGTCGACGGTAGGCCCTGCCGCACCACGATCTGGTACTTGCCGCCATGTTCCATCCCCTCGACGCACAGCTGCTGGCCCTCGGCGACGATGGCCGGCTTCTTGGCGCCCGAAACCACGACGAACGGCGAGAAATCCTTCTGCGTCCGCGACAGGTCCTCGGAGAACTCGACGCAGACGCGCGGCGAGGCGGAATCGCTGTCGACCTTGTAGTCGAGAATGCGGAAGCCGTGCTCCTCGCGCAGCTCGACATAGCGGTCGCGCCGCTCCGGATCGTCCTTGCGCTCGATCGACAGCTTCATCGTGTCGATCGCCGCCCGCCAATATTCCCGGTGCGAATAGGCATAGCTGAGGGTTGCCAGCGCATCGGCCTCGTCGGACGCCGACGTCGTCCGCTGGTAGGCGGCATAGGCGGCGGTCAGGCCCACCTGCTGCATCTGCCATTTCTCGGAATAGTCCTTCGGCGAGATCTCGACCGCCGCCTCCGCCAGCAGCCGCCAAGCCTGCCAGTCCGTCGGAAGCGCCGCGATCGACTGCCGGGCGAAATCGTAGCTCTTGCGCCACTCGCCGAGCCCGGCCAGGCGAATCGCCTCGGCCTTCAGTTGCGCCTGCGGCCGCCCGGACGGCTTGATTTCCTTGAGGATCGTCGCTTCCAGCCGGATCGCCTCGCTGGCGAGATCGTCGCGCACCCACGCCTTGGCCGGCGCGGCTGTCTGCGCCGAAACGGCGGGGATCAACACGGGCGCCGGGACCAACCCGGAACCGAAGAGCACGAAGGCCGTCGCGGCGGCGGCGAGAAGCGGACGAATGCGCATATCGTGAAACTCCAGGAGCAATGCGGCCATCGTAACCGGGATCGTGGCGGGACCAAGATCGAAACAGACTACGTGCAAACACGCATATCGCCGATCCGTGGCCCGCCGTGGCGGCTTGCGCCTCGACGGCTCGCCGGATCGGGTGCGATAGTCCGCGTGCTTTGATGCGAATGCGAAATCCGAATTCATTCTGGGGCCGGATGCACCGGCAACACGGCCCCTCGCTTTCATGAGGTATTGCCCATGCATTGCCGCGATATGGCCTGTCTGACCGCGACGCTCCTGCCGCTGCTCCTGGCCTCGACCGCGCCGGTCCACGCCCAGACGCCGCTCGCCGCCCCGGTGCCGGCCGCCGCCGTCAACCCGGCGCTGGAGGCTGCGCGCCTTGCCTTCGAGGCCATGGCCGAACCCGACCGCGCCGCCATCCAGGACGCGCTGGTCTGGACCGGCGACTATTCCGGCCCGCTCGACGGCGCCTTCGGCCGCGGCAGCTTCAACGCCATCCAGGCCTTCGAGAAGCGCGCCAAGCTGGTGGTCGACGGCATCCTGCCGCCGCCCGAGCGCACGGCGCTGCTCGCCGCCGGCACCCAGTTCAAGACCGCCGAACGCTTCAAGATCGGCCCCGACAAGCCGACCGGCATCACGATCGGCCTGCCGCTCGCCCGCCTCGGCGCTCCAAAGGCCAGCGCCGATGGCCAGACCTATGCCGCCGCCGACGGCAAGGTGCGCGTCGTCACCCGCGTCTATAACGGCACCGACCTGCCGTCGCTGTTCGACCTGCTGAAGACCGAGCGCCCCGGCGTCAAGATCACCTATGCGGTGTTGCGCGCCGACTGGCTGGTGGTGACGAGCGAAACCGACAAGATCCGCAGTTATATCCGCATCGGCGTGCCGGTCGCCGGCGGCGCGCCGCGCGGCTTCCAGTTCGATTACGACAAGACCCTCGGGCCGCAGCTCGACCGCGTCTCCGTTGCCATGTCCAACAGCTTCCGCCCCGATGCCGCGCCGGCCGCGACACCGGTCGCGCAGACGCCGCAACAGCCGGCCGGGCTGCCGACGGCCACCGCCGGGCCGGCGACGACGCGGCTGATCAGCGGCATCCGCGTTTCGACCGAACTCGTCGCCACCAGCGCCCCGGCGCTGAAGGCCTGCCCCGGCGCCAGCATCGCCGGCCAGCCGGTGGTCGTGGCGCGCGAGGCCGAGGGCGTCGCCCTGCTGCAATTGGCGGGAAAACAGCCGCAGGCCGGCGCCGCCGTCCCGGTTCAGCCCGGCATGGCGGCGGTGGTTCTCGGCTTTTCCGCCGAGGGCGGCACGCCACGCCTCGTCGCCTCATCGGGAGAGTTCGTCACCGGCGCGAAGGGCATGCGCGTCCTTGCCGGCATCCAGCCCGGTTCCGCCGGCGCCGCCGTCTTCACCCGCGCTGGCCGATTGGTCGGCGTTCTCGAGGCCGGACCGGACGAGCGCACCCGCATTGCCGGCCTCGTCACGCCGGCCCGGGCCTATGCAATGCTGCCGGTGAAGGAATCCGTCTCGGCCGCCGGTGGGGACACGACCGTGCTGTCGGTCGGCCAGATCGTCGCCACCTCCGCCGCCGCGCTGGTGGCGATCCGCTGCGGCACCTGAAGCGCCGCGCCATCGGCGCGCGGACCGCGGCGAGCCTGATGTTCGATCGTCAGGCGCTGCGGCGCATCGGCGCCGATTGCGCCGGGGCCTCGGCCTTCTGCACGATCACTCCATGCCAGCCGAGGCCGCGATAGGTCTCGTAGCCGGGCGTGTGGTGGTAGGCCACCAGATTGCCGAACGCGTCGTGATAGTGCCCCGACGCCTTGCCGTTGGTTTCCAGCCGGAAGCGCTCGGTGAGGATGCCGGAGCGATCCGAGGCGGCAATCACCCGCCCCTTGCCGTCGACCAGCATCACCCGGGTGCGCTGCGCCTCTTCCGGCGACATCCGCACGCCCGAAACGATGGTCTGTGCCTGCGGTTCCCAGTCGAAATGCACCGCGAGCACGCCGATCAGCCGGCCGTTGGCGGCGCCGCCCTCGCGCACGCCGGTGGCATAGGTGGCCACCTGCGCGCCGCGCAGCAGATGTTCCTGGTCGATGTCGTTGACCGTATAGGCATTGCCGTCAAGCAGGCGCTTCGACTGGGCAAACCACGGCCGGTCCGCCACCGAATGCCCCGCCGCCTGGAACCGGTCCGGACGGCCATTGGCGATCACCCGGCCATCGAGATCGATCAGCCAGATGTCGAGATAGACGGTATAGGCATCGAGAATGACGCCGAGACGATGCCCGGCATAGTCGCAGGCCTCGCGCGACGGCTGCGCCGCCGCGTCGACGATCGCGGTGTCGGTCGCCCACCAGCGCACGTCGCAGGTGCGCTCATAGAGATTGCGGTCGATCAATTCGATGGCGTTCAGCGCCAGGTCGATCATGCGCGTGCCCTGCGCCTGCTCGGCCATGTCGCGGGTCAGGCGCTCGAGCTGGTTGATCTCGCCGACCAGCTCCTGACTCAATTGACCCGAGAGCGTTTCCACCTCAGCCGAAATCCCCTTGACCTCGTCGGCGACCACGGAGAACCCCCGCCCCATGTCACCGGCGCGCTTCGCCTCGATCAAAGCGTTCAGAGCCAGGATGCGAAGCCGGTTGGTGACGACGCGGATGTCGGCGACCTTGCGCTCGGTGATGCGGCGGGTATTGACGGTCGAACGGACGATGTCTGCGATGGCGACGTCTGACGACATGGTTCCCAACCCCTGGAGCCTGGCCGGCGCCCCTCCCCTGCCGGAAAGGCCGCGCCCGGTCTCGTTGATCCTTGCGGTCCGCACGACAGGCAAGAATGCGGAACGTGTATTTGTTCAATTAATGAATAACGTAGAGGGAAGGTCTTAACTGTGTGTTTCAGCAAGCGCTGATCAATGCGCAAATGTTAGGCAAGATTAAATGTTGGGATCACCGACTTTCGTAGTCGAACCATCCGGATCACCGGACTCTCGCATTTTTCTGCCCATTTTGTAGTCAATTCATCGCCTGTCTGGTCGATAACTTCGGACGATACGCCTCCGCGACATGAGATCGACTCGCAACCATGCCAAGTTACTTGATCTGCCGCAAATTAAAGATCGAAACAACCGCAAGTTTTTGTCCGGATTGCGACAAAGTACGACAATCGAACAAGGTTCGCCTGACGAACCGACCGTGGTACCAGCGCCTTCGCGGCACTTCGTCGTGTCCTTTTGCGCCGCTTCGGGGATAGCTTCGCCGGCCGGCCCTCTATAAGGAAGTCACCGCGAAATCCCGATCCGAGGAGACCCTGTTCATGACCATTACCCGCATCGATCCCGGCGCGCGCATGTCGGAGGCCGTCGTCCACGGCGACACCGTCTATCTTGCCGGCCAGATCGCCGCCGAGACCGCCGGCCAGTCGATCGAGGCCCAGACCACCGAGGTCCTGGCCGCCATCGACTCGCTGCTCGCCCGTGCCGGCAGCTCCAGGTCGAAGCTGCTGCGCTGCCAGATCATCCTGGCCGACATGAACGACTTCGCCGCGATGAACGGCGTCTGGTCGTCCTGGGTCGACACGTCGAACCCGCCGGCCCGCGCCACCATCGAGGCCAAGCTCGCCAATCCGGGCTGGAAGATCGAGATCATCGCCACCGCGGCGCGCTGATCCCTTCAAGGCTCGCGGGCCGGGCCCTCAGCCCCGCCCCATCAGCCGGGCCAGTTCCACCGCGTTGCGCACCTTCATCTTTTCGAGAACGCGGGCGCGGTGGACCTCGACGGTCCGCTCGGTGATGCCGAGATCGTGGGCGATCACCTTGTTCGGCGCTCCGGTCACCACCCGGTCGAGCACCTCGCGCTCGCGCGGCGACAGGCACGAAAGCCGCTCCTCGCGCCGGCGCCGTTCCTCGCCCTCGGCGCTGCGCTCCGCCAGCCGCGCCTTCAGCCGCTCCAGCACCGCCAGCACCCGGTCGACCAGTTCGTTGGTGTTGAACGGCTTCTCGACGAAGTCGGCCGCCCCCTTCTTCAACGCCTCGACCGCCATCGGCACATCCGCATGCCCGGTCAGGAACACCACCTCGGGCCGCACCTCGAAGGCTTGCAGCCGGTCGAACAGCTGCAGCCCGCTCATCCCCTCCATCCGCACGTCCAGCACCAGGCACCCCGTCCGCTCGGCATGGCCGCTGGCGAGGAACGCCTCCGCCGAGTCCCACGCCGTCGCCGCCACGCCGCGCGAGCGGAACAGGAACACCAGCGAATCGCGGATCGCCGGATCGTCATCGACAATCATCACCGGCGTCGTCATGCCGTCACCTCCGCCACGGGCGCCACGGTCGTCGCCGGCGCACCGACGCGCGGCAGATCGAAGGCGAACACGGCCCCGCCCCCCGGCCGCTGCCGGTAGCTCAGCCGTCCCCGGTGCATTTCCACGATCGAGCGGCAGATGTTCAGCCCCAGGCCCATGCCGTCCGGCTTGGTAGTGATGAACGGCGAGAACATCGCCTCCTCGACCTCGCGCGGCACGCCCGGCCCGCGATCGGCGACCGAGACCACCACCCGCTCGGCCTCGCCGGCGATCTCGACGCGCACCACCCGCTCCGGCGCCGAGAACGTCGCCATCGCCTCGACGGCGTTGCGGATCAGGTTGACCAGCACCTGTTCCAGCAGCACCTTGTCGCCGCTGACCGCATCGGCGCGCCCGTCGACGACGACATCGACCGCGACGCCGCTCTTGCGCAGGTCGCCGGCGATCAGTCCGACCGATTCGTTGACCACTTCCGCCATGTCGAGCGGCGCCAGGCGCGGCTCCGAACGGCGGATCAGATCGCGGGTGCGGCCGATGATCGAGCCGGCGCGCTGCGCCTGCGCCCCGATCTTGTCGAGCGCATCCTCGATCATCGCCGCGTCGGGCGCCTCGGACCGGGCGATGTTCAGCCCGCCGGCGGCATAGCTGGCGATCGCCGCCAACGGCTGGTTGAGTTCATGCGCCAGCGTCGACGCCGTCTCGCCCATGGTCACCATCCGCGCCGTCCGCTGCATCGCCTCCATCTGCTGGCGCGCCCGCGCCTCGGCCCGCTTGCGGTCGGTGACGTCGAGAAACGATCCCATCCAGCCGGTATGCCGCCCGTCGGCGTCGATCAGCGGCGCCTCATACACCAGCGCCTCGAACAGCCCGCCGTCGCTGCGCCGGAACCGCAGTTCGAACCCGTGCGAGATCGGCTGGCCGGCGAGGATCATGTCGTGCACCGCTTCGGTATAGTTGGCATCCTCGGGATTCCAGTAGGGCATCGGCGGCCCGCGCCCGACCAACTCCGCCTCCGGATAGCCGACCATCTGGCAGAACGCCGGATTGACGTAGATGATCCGCCCCTCCAGATCGCGCGCCCGCATGCCGACAGTGAGGCTGTCCTCCATCGCCTTGCGAAACGCCGTCTCCGCCCTGAGCCGCGCCTCCGCCTGCCGCCGTCCGCGCACATGCTTGTGCACCGCCAGCAGGCTGGCGGCGGCGCCGATGCCGAAGATCACCACCACCGCGACGATGCCGTTGTCCAGAAGCCGGGTGCGGGTGTTGCGCGCCGCCACCGCCAGATAAAGGTCATCGAGCGGCGCCTTCAGCGCGATCACCTGGCTGGCGCCCGGCTCGAACCGGTCGAGCACCGACTTGGTCGCCAGCACCTCGCCGCCCACATCCTGGATCGCCACCCGGTTGGTCTGCAAAACCCACCACGGCACGTGCCTGTGCAGCAGCTGGGTCAGCGAAATTTCGGCGGCAAGCGCCCCTTGCGACTTGCCGCCCGCCATGAACGGCACCACCAGCACCACGATCGCGTCGCCGCCGTCGCTCATGCGGATCGGCCTTCCCGCCTGCGGCCGGCCCGACAGCCGCGCGATCTTCAATGCATCGGAGATCGCCGCCCTGACGGTTGCCGGTTCCGGCTGGCTCGACGCCGGATGGGCAAAGGCCGGCTCGCCCTCGAAACGCGCGCTCAGCCGCAGGATTTCCGGCGATCCCGAGACCAGCAGCTGCGCCCGTGCCGCCACCACGCCCGGATCAAGCCGGCCTTCCATGTCGAGGGCCAGCCGCTTCAAGCCGTCCTCGAGGCTGGTCACCTGGAATTCGATCGCCTGTTCCACCCACAGGGTGGCATCGATCAACGAGCGCTGCCCCGCCTCGCGCTCGTCGCGCTCGACCATCGCCACCACCAGCCCGATCAGCCCGACGATCGCTCCGATCGTCAGGATCGGCAGCGCCTCGATCAGCTTGCGGCCGAGCAGCGCCAGCCGCGACCGCCAGGCCGGCGGCGCGAGTACGGTCGGTTGTTCGTCGGCAGGGCCGGCCAGCACGTGATTTGGGCCTTTCCCAATCGATTGAGGCGACAATCCGGCGGTTTAGCGGCGGTTTCGGGAATCCACAATAGCGCCGGCCCGGCGCTTTCCCTAGTGCTAGCTGCAAGGATCCCGCGGGAGGAGAACCGGAGGGTCCGGACAGAGGAAACCGCCAGCAGAACACGCCCGCCGGTCGGCTCGATCCGGAAGGGCCTGTCGTTGAGATCCAGGGAGAGACCACATGCGCGTGATGAAATATGCCGCCGCCCTCGCCGTCGGCGTGATGGTGAGCCTGTCGCCGGCTCTGGCGCAGTCACCGATCGTGATCAAGTTCAGCCACGTCGTCGCCCCGGATACCCCCAAGGGCAAGGGCGCCACCAAGTTCGCCGAACTGGCCGGCCAGTACACCGCCGGCAAGGTCAAGGTCGAGGTCTACCCGAACTCCCAGCTCTACAAGGACAAGGAAGAGCTCGAGGCGCTGCAGCTCGGCGCCGTGCAGATGCTCGCCCCGTCGCTGGCCAAGTTCGGCCCCCTCGGCGTCAAGGAATTCGAGGTGTTCGACCTGCCGTTCATTTTCCCGTCCAAGGACGCGCTGAACAAGGTCACCAAGGGCGAAGTCGGCAAGTCGCTGCTGTCGAAGCTCGAGGCCAAGGGCATCACCGGCCTCGCCTATTGGGACAACGGCTTCAAGATCATGTCGGCCAACTCGGCCCTCAAGACCCCGGACGACTTCCTCGGCCTGAAGCTGCGCATCCAGTCGTCGAAGGTGCTTGAGGCCCAGATGAAGGCCCTCGGCGCCGTGCCGCAGGTCATGGCCTTCTCGGAAGTCTATCAGGCGCTGCAGACCGGCGTCGTCGACGGCACCGAGAATCCGCCGTCGAACATGTATACCCAGAAGATGCACGAAGTGCAGAAGCACGCCACCGTCTCCAACCATGGCTATCTCGGCTATGCGGTGATCGTGAACAAGAAGTTTTGGGACGAGCTGCCGGCCGATGCCCGCGCCGGTCTCGACAAGGCGATGGCGGAAGCGACCGACTACGCCAACCAGATCGCCCAGAAGGAAAACGACGACGCCCTCGCCGCCATGAAGGCCGCCGGCAAGACCACCTTCATCGAACTCGACGCCGCCCAGAAGGCCGCCTGGATGAAGGCCCTGAAGCCGGTGCATGACGAGATGGCCGCCCGCGTTGGCAAGGATCTGATCGAGCAGATCTACAAGGCGACCGGCGCCAACTGAGCGCCGGACCGCCCTGCGCTTCCCGGCTCATTTCAAGATCAGCCGGGCCGGGAAGCGCCGCTCCCTTCGCAGGAAGGGCCAGACGTCGCCCCCCCGAGCCCATCCTTCGCCCGGCCTCCTGCCGCGCCGTCGCCCCCGCCGAACCGGCCGGAATGGCGCGCCGTGAACGGGAAGCCGTATCCCCGCCACCGCTGACCGGGAGACAGTCATGCTCCGGATCCTCGACCGACTTGAGGAAATCCTCGTCGGATTCCTGATGGCAGCCGCCACGACCATCATCTTCGTGGCGGTGATGCACCGCTACGGCCTGTCGATGATCGCCGCCGTCTTCAACTACGGCCGCAGCCACGACATGCCGGGGTTGACCGCGGTGGTGAAGGACATCTTCCTCGCCGTGCGCTCGATCAACCTCACCTGGGCGCAGGAACTGTGCATCATCATGTTCGTCTGGATGGCCAAGTTCGGCGCCGCCTATGGCGTGCGCACCGGCATCCATGTCGGCGTCGACGTGATGGTCAACAAGCTCTCGAAGTCCAACCGCGACAAGTTCGTGGTCCTCAGCCTGCTCGCCGGCGCCCTGTTCACCGGCATCATCGGCTCGCTCGGCGCCAATTTCGTCTGGCACATGGCCCACACCGACGCCACCTCGCCCGACCTCGAAATGCCGATGTGGATCGTCTACCTCGCCATCCCGATCGGTTCCTACCTGATGTGCTTCCGCTTCCTGCAGGTGGCCGTCAACTTCCTGCGCACCGGCGAACTGCCACACCACGACCACGGCCATGTCGACGGCATGGACGAAGTCGACGACCTGCCGGTCGCCGGCACCAACGGCGGAAAGGGCTGAGCCATGGACGCAGTTCTGATTTTTGGCGGTCTCGTCGTCCTGATGCTGACCGGCATGCCGATCTCGATCGCGCTCGGCCTCACCGTGCTCACCTTCCTGTTCACGATGACCCATGTGCCGATCGACACGGTGGCGCTGAAGCTGTTCACCGGCATCGAGAAGTTCGAGATCATGGCGATCCCGTTCTTCATCCTCGCCGGCAACTTCCTCACCCATGGCGGCGTCGCCAAGCGCATGATCAATTTCGCCTCGTCGATGGTCGGACACTGGCATGGCGGCCTTGGCCTGGCCGGCGTCGTCGCCTGCGCGCTGTTTGCCGCCGTGTCCGGCTCCTCGCCGGCGACCGTGGTGGCCATCGGCTCGATCATCCTGCCGGCCATGGTCAAGCAGGGCTTCCCCAACCGCTTCGGCGCCGGCGTCATCACCACCTCGGGCGCCCTCGGCATCCTGATCCCGCCGTCGATCGTCATGGTGATGTACACGGTCGCCACCTCGGGCATGCAGGCGACCGGCCCCAACGGCGAAGTCGTCGGCTCCGCCTCCACCGGCCAGATGTTCATGGCCGGCGTCATCCCCGGCCTGATGCTGGCCGGACTTCTCGGCCTCACCACCTGGTACCGCGCCTGGAAGAACGGCTATCCGCGCATGGCCAAGGCGACGCTGGCCCAGCGCATCGACTCGTTCCGCAAGGCGATCTGGGGTCTGGCGCTGATCATCATCGTCATGGGCGGCATCTACACCGGCGCCTTCACCCCGACGGAAGCCGCGGCCATGTCGGCGGTCTATGCCTTCGTCATCTCGGTGTTCGTCTATAAGGACCTGACGCTGAAGGACGTGCCGCGCGTACTGCTGTCATCGGCCAACATGTCGGCGATGCTGCTCTACATCATCACCAACGCCGTGCTGTTCTCGTTCCTCATGACCCACGAGAACATTCCCCAGGCCATGGCCGAGTGGATGATCGCCAAGGGCCTCGGCTGGTGGATGTTCCTCTTGATGTGCAACATCATCCTGCTGGTCGCCGGCAACTTCATGGAACCGTCGTCGATCACCCTGATCTTCGCCCCGATCCTGTTCCCGGTCGCGGTCAAGCTCGGCATCGATCCGGTCCACTTCGGCATCCTGATCGTCGTCAACATGGAAGTCGGCATGTGCCACCCGCCGGTGGGCCTCAACCTCTATGTTGCGTCGGGCATAACGAAAATGGGCATAACCGAGCTGACCATCGCCGTCATGCCCTGGCTCCTGACCATGCTCGGCTTCCTGGCGCTGGTCACCTACGTGCCGGAGATCAGCCTGTTCCTGCCGCGCATGCTCGGCATGCTGTAGCCGCCGCGAACGAAAAGACCGGGCATGGCCGCCATGCCCGATCCCGAGATCCGCCGCAGACCAACTGGCGCCTCCCGCGAGGGGGGCGCCTTTTTGTCAAAAGACGATGCGGAAGATGACGACGATGATCGCCGCGCCGATCGCCGAGATCAGCACCCGTTCGATCAGCGGGTTGGAAAGCCCCAACCGCCAGCCCATCCGGTCGAACAGCATGCCGCCGAGAAACGCCCCGCCGACGCCCGTCACCAGATAGCGCAGGATGCCATGACCGCCGACGACGAAGCTCGCCAGCCAGCCGGCGACGATACCGACAACGGCGATGATCAACAGGCTCTTGATATCCATGGATAATCTCCTCTCGCGCCAGTGACGCCCTTGCGGGAGACTATCGCAAGCGCCACCCTTTGTCAGCGGCGCCGCTCGCTGTCCACGGTTCCGACTCAAATGACAGGGGGGACGCGTTGCGCACTGGCGGCTTCCGTGCGCTGCCCTGATTCGGAGGCCACGATGAATACTTGCGGGGAAAAGGAATGAGACGCCAAGTCGTGGCTCCGGGCATCGCCCGAACATTTTAGGGCCGATCGACGATCCGAGGGTCACGCGCGGCACCCTGCATCCGCCACCAGAGGCACTGCTGCTGGCTTGCGGCACGATCATGGATGCGATGACTATGAGAATATCGCGGCCTGAGGCAAGACGCATTTGCCGCGCTCGCTCCATCACCTGCCGTGCGAACATGGCATTCCGGGTCTGAGTCCTCCCAACTAAGTGTATCCAACAGATCGAACGACACCTATCAGGCAGCTAAACACCTCGTTATTGTGACTGCCCTTCCAGCGAGTGACGAAGCGGCAAACCACTTGCAGATTTTCCGGCCGGACTTGCCTTGAAACCGGCCGGTTTCGATGCGAGCCGCATCCGATGAAGCGCGTCCTGATCCTTCTTGCTTTCGCCGTGGCGGCGCTTGCCGTCGTGCTGTTCGCGCGTTCGAAGCACCGGTTGGCGGACCTGCCGAACCTTGCCTACATCCCCCATTCGGCCGACTTGCCCGCCGTTCGGCGGCGCGTCGGGCCGACGGTCCGGACATTGCTGGCGCAGGCCGGCGCCGATCCCGGCGCGCCGGTCCATATCCGCATCTTCAAGGAAAGCCGCGAGCTGGAGGTCTGGGCGCGGGCACGCGATCAATGGCGCCGCGTCAAGACCTATCCCATCTGCGCCTGGTCGGGCGACCTGGGGCCGAAACTGCGCGAAGGCGACGGCCAGGCGCCGGAGGGCCTCTATCGGGTCGATGCCGGCCTGATGAACCCGGCCAGCCGCTATCACCTTGCCTTCAATCTCGGCTTTCCCAACGCCCTTGACCGCGCCAACGGCCGCACCGGCAGCTTCCTGATGGTCCATGGCGCCTGCATGTCGATCGACTGCTTCGCCATGACCGACGCCGGCATCGAGGAAATCTACCTCATGGTCGAGGCGGCGCTGGCGGCCGGGCAGAAGGCCGTCGCCGTCCACGCCTTCCCGTTCCGGATGACCGACGAGCGCCTCGCCCGCATCGACGCCTCGCCGCACCGCGAGTTCTGGCTCGATCTGGCGCAGGCGGCGAAATGGTTCGAGACGCGCGGCGAGGTTCCCGACTTTCGCGTCGAGAACCGTCGCTACCGCATCGTCCCGCCGCAAACGACCGCGGGCGGCTGAGGAGACTGACGCGACAGCCGCTCGCGCCCCCGCCCCTCAGGTGTGGATCACCCGCCCATAGGCATCGAGCACGCTCTCATGCATCATTTCCGACAGTGTCGGATGCGGGAACACCGTGTGCATCAGGTCTTCCTCGGTGGTTTCCAGCTGCATCGCCACCACATAGCCCTGGATCAGCTCGGTCACTTCCGCCCCGATCATGTGGGCGCCGAGCAACTGCCCGGTCTTCTTGTCGAAGATGGTCTTCACCAGCCCGTCCGGCTCGCCGAGCGCGATCGCCTTGCCGTTGCCCATGAACGGGAACCGCCCGACGCGGATATCGTAGCCGAGTTCCTTCGCCTTCTTTTCCGTCAGCCCGACCGAGGCCACCTGCGGATGGCAATAGGTGCAGCCCGGGATCTTGCGCTTGTCCATCGGATGGGTGTGCAGCCCCTTGATCGTCTCGACGCAGATGACGCCCTCGTGCTCGGCCTTGTGCGCCAGCATCGGCGGGCCGGCGACATCGCCGATGGCATAGATGCCGGCGACATTGGTGCGGCCGAGCCCGTCGGTGACGATGCAGCCGCGATCGGTCTTCACCCCCAGCGCCTCAAGCCCGAGCCCCTCGACATTGCCGACGACGCCGACGGCCGAAATCATCCGCTCCGCCGTGATCGTCGACACCTTGCCGCTGGCGTCCTCGATCGTCGCCGTGACCGAATTGGCGCCCTTTTCGACCTTGGTGACCTTGGTGACCTTGGTCGAGGTCAGGATCTTCATCCCCTGCTTCTCGAAGCGCTTGCGCGCCAGCCCGGAGATTTCCTCGTCCTCCACCGGCATCACCTGCCCCATCACCTCCACCACCGTCACCTCGGCGCCGAGCGTGCGGTAGAACGAGGCGAACTCGATGCCGATCGCGCCCGAGCCCATGACGATCAGCGACTTGGGGAACTCCGCCGGCACCATCGCCTCGAAATAGGTCCAGATCAGCCGGCCGTCCGGCTCGATCCCCGGCAGCGCCCGCGGCCGCGCGCCGGTGGCGACGATGATGTGCTTGGCCTGATAGGTCCCCGCCGGCAGGATGCCTTTCGGCACCGGATTCTGCGGCTGGTGCGCCGGCTTGGTCGGCGCCGCCACCACGACTTCGCCGGGCTTGGTCACCTTGGCCTCGCCCCAGATCACGTCGACCTTGTTCTTCTTCAACAGAAAGCCGACGCCGCCGTTCAGCTGCGCCGAAACCCCGCGCGACCGCTTGACGATGGCGCCGACATCGACGTTCATCTTGCCCTCGAGCGTCAGCCCGTAGTCCTTGGCATGGGTGGCATAGTGATAGATCTCGGCCGAGCGCAGCAGCGCCTTGGTCGGAATGCAGCCCCAGTTGAGGCAAATCCCGCCAAGATGCTCGCGCTCCACCAGCGCGGTCTTGAACCCGAGCTGCGCGGCGCGGATGGCGGTGACATAGCCACCCGGACCACCGCCGATGATCAGAACGTCGTAGGACATGGCTTTTCCCATCATTCGCTGTTTCGATCCACCCCGGCTGCCTGCATCTCAGCGCAACGGCCAGCAAGGGCCGGGGTGGCGGTGATCTTGGAGCCGCGCGCGACGGGTCGCGGCGGCAGGGGATGTGATTTCAGTCGCCGCGCGACCAGTGGACACAATCGCCGTTGAGCTTGCCGAACAGGCGGTCGGCCTTCTCGAACAGGCTCGCCAGCGGCTTGCCCGGTTCCGCCCGGGCGCTGGCGTGGATCCGCGCCAGTTCGCCACTGAGCGCGGTGTAGCTTTCGCGCATCTCCGGCTGGTCGGTGGTGTTGGCCAGCACCGTTCCAAGCGCGGCGAAGCGGTTGATGGCAATTGCCGCGTCGACCGACCGTTCCGGCGCGGCCGTGCCGACCGTCACGGTCCCGTGGTCGTCGCCGGTTCCGGTCATCAGCCCGATCCGGAGTTTCACCTCGAACCAGGCCTCGACCGCCTCCTTGCACGTCCGGATGGCTTCCCGCCGGCTGATGTCGGTGGTCACCGTCGCCATGTTCCGGGCATTGAGGTAGCCCTGAAACATCGCCGTCGCCAAGGACAGCAACGCGATCGCCAGCGACAGCTGACCGGCCGAGAGCTGAAAGCGGCGACCCTGCTCCGACATGACCCGACCTCGCCAGACTAGACCACGTCCGACTTTTCCCTGGCTCCCTCCCCATAAAGGGGAGGGAAATCGGGGGCGCTCCAGACACCGCGCCAGCCGTTACCCCCGGCTCTCTCCCCCTTTATGGGGGAGGTGGCGGCGTAGCCGCCGGAGGGGGTGGCCGGCCCGGAGCGAGGATCTTACACCAGCAGGCCGAGCGGCTTTTCGATCAGGCCCTTGAATGCCGCCAGAAGTTCGGCGCCGAGCGCGCCGTCGACGGCGCGGTGGTCGGTCGACAGGGTCACCGACATCGCCATGCCGACGCCGAGCGAACCGTCGGCCTTGACCAGTGGCCGCCTTTCGCCGGCGCCGACCGCCAGGATCGTCGCATGCGGCGGATTGATCACCGCCGAGAAGTTCTTGATGCCGAACATGCCGAGGTTCGACACCGCCGTGGTGCCGCCCTGATACTCCTCGGGCTTCAGCTTACGCGCCTTGGCGCGGGCCGCCATGTCCTTCATCTCGGCCGAGATGACCGACAGCGTCTTGATTTCCGCCTTGCGGATCACCGGCGTGATCAGCCCGCCGGGGATCGACACCGCCACGCCGACATCGGCATGCGCGTGCTTCAGCATCGACCCGTCGGTCCAGGTGGCGTTGGCATCCGGCACCCGCACCAGCGCGAGCGCCAGCGCCTTGATGATCATGTCGTTGACCGACAGCTTGAACGCCGGCTTGCCATCCTTGCCCACCGGCGCCGAGGCATTGAGCTGTTCGCGCAGCGCCAGCAGCGCATCGAGCTCGCAATCGACAGACAGGTAGAAATGCGGGATCGTCGACTTCGCCTCGGTCAGCCGCCGGGCGATGGTCTTGCGCATGTTGTCATGCGGGATCTCGGTGAACGAGCCCGGCTCGAACAGCTTCTTGATCGTCTCGTCCGACATCCCGACCGGCTTCGCCGCCGGGGCCGCGGCTGCGACAGGCGCCGGCGGCGCGGCGGGCGCGGCCGCGACCGGCGCGACACCCGCAACCGCCGTTCCGGCGGCGCTCGCCGCCTCGACATCGCGCAGGATCACCCGCCCATGCGGCCCCGAACCGGCGATCCGGGCAAGATCGAGCCCGCTTTCCCGTGCGACGCGACGGGCGAGCGGCGAGGCAAACACCCGCGCCCCCGTTGCCGCCGCGCCGACGGCCGGCGACGGCGCAACGACCGGGTTCGCCGCGGCGGCGACAGGCGCCGGAGCGGCAGCCGCGACCGGAGCAACCGGCTTCGGCGCCAGGGTCGGTGCTGGCGCACCCGCATCCTCGCCCTCCGCCGCGATCACCGCGATCGGCGTGTTGACGGCGACGTCGGCGGTGCCGGCGGCGACGAGGATCTTCGCCAGGATCCCCTCGTCAACGGCTTCGACTTCCATCGTCGCCTTGTCTGTTTCGATCTCGGCGATGACGTCGCCGGACCTGATCTTGTCGCCTTCGGCCTTCAGCCATTTGGCGAGATTGCCCTTCTCCATGGTCGGAGACAGCGCGGGCATCAGCACGTTGATGGGCATGGAAATGTCCCGTCGGTTATCGGGCCTGGCCCGACGTCAAGGCGTTGCGCCAGCGTGTGTGCTCGTGAGCAGCACGACGATGCTGGCAAGGAAGACGAGGAATCCGAGGATGGCGCGCCAGCGAGCGGCGCGCCCCGGATGGCCGGCCGGCAGGGTCGATACCAGCCCCACCATCACCCAGCCCCGGTTGAGGGCATTGGCCTGCCGCATTTCCGGCAGGTCTGCGACGGCGCGCCACATGATGGTGGCGTTGGTGAAGCCGATCGCCCACCCCGCCATGCCGATCAGCATGATGATCGTTGCATCCGACATCGCCCGACCTCAGCGATAGGAAACGCTGCGCACCGCGTCGATCACTTCCTGCACGTTCGGCAGGGCGAGCTTCTCGAGGTTGGCGGCATAGGGCATCGGCACGTCCTTGCCGGTGACGGAGATCACCGGCGCGTCGAGATAGTCGAAGGCCTCGCGCATGATCCGCGAGGCGATGTGATCGCCCACGGACGACTGCGGCCAGCCCTCTTCCACCGTGACGCAACGCCCGGTCTTGATGACGGAGCGCACCACGGTCGGGAGATCCATCGGCCGGATGGTCCTGAGGTCGATCACCTCGACGTCGATGCCGAGTTTGGCGAGTTCATCGGCGGCCTTGACGCAATAGGTCATGCCGATGCCGAACGAGACGAGCGTCGCGTCCGTGCCGGCCCGCACGATCCGCGCCTTGCCGATCGGGGTGACGAAATCGCCCTTCGGCACCTGGAACGACTGGCCGTAGAGAATTTCGTTCTCGAGGAACACCACCGGGTTCGGATCGCGGATCGCCGCCTTAAGCAGGCCCTTGGCGTCGGCGGCCGACCACGGCTGGATCACCCGCAGCCCCGGCACCTGGCTGTACCAGGCGGCATAGTCCTGGCTGTGCTGGGCGCCGACACGGGCGGCGGCGCCATTGGCGCCACGGAACACGATCGGGCACCCCATCTGCCCGCCCGACATGTAGAGCGTCTTGGCGGCCGAGTTGATGATGTGGTCAATCGCCTGCATGGCGAAGTTGAAGGTCATGAACTCGACGATCGGCCGCAGCCCGGCAAACGCCGCGCCGACGCCGATGCCGGCAAAGCCATGCTCGGTGATTGGCGTGTCGATCACCCGCTCGGCGCCGAATTCCTGCAAGAGCCCCTGAGTGATCTTGTAGGCGCCCTGATATTCGGCGACCTCCTCGCCCATCACGAACACGGTCGGGTCGGCGCGCATTTCCTCGGCCATCGCATCGCGCAACGCCTCGCGCACCGTCATCGACACGAACTCGGTGCCCGGCGGCACTTCCTCGACCGGATCTGGCTCGGACTTCGGCGCGGCCGGCACGGTCGCGGCCGGAGCCGCGACGGGCGCCGGGGCGGCGGCAACCGGCGCGGGGGCGGCAACGGCGGCGGGCGCGGCAGCGACGCTCTCGCCCTCGGCGCCGATCACCGCGATCGGGGTGTTGACCTTGACGTTCTCGGTGCCGGCGGCGACCAGGATCTTCGCCAGCACGCCCTCGTCGACGGCTTCGACTTCCATCGTCGCCTTGTCGGTCTCGATCTCGGCGATGACGTCGCCGGACTTGATCTTGTCGCCCTCGGCCTTCAGCCACTTGGCGAGCTTGCCCTCTTCCATCGTCGGAGACAGGGCGGGCATCAATACTTCCACGGCCATGAGTTTTCTCCCGTCCGTCACTTCACGATGTCGGTCCAGAGCTCGGCAACATCCGGCTCCGGATCGGTCTGGGCGAAGTCGGCGGCCTCCTGCACGAGGTCGCGGACGGAAGCGTCGATCTTCTTCAGATCGTCCTCGGTGGCGAAACCGGCGGCGAGAATGCGCGAGCGGACCTGTTCGATCGGGTCGTGCTCGTTGCGCATTTTCTGCACCTCGTCCTTCGAGCGGTACTTCGCCGGATCGGACATCGAGTGGCCGCGATAGCGATAGGTCATCATCTCGAGGATGAACGGCCCCTCGCCAGAGCGCGCATGCTCGACCGCCCGCTGGCCGGCGGCCTGCACCGCCCGCACGTCCATGCCGTCGACCTGCTCGCCGGGAATGTTGAACGACAGGCCGCGCTTGGAGAAGTCGGTCTGCGCCGAGGACCGCGTCACCGCCGTGCCCATGGCATAGCGATTGTTCTCGACCACGTAGACCACCGGCAGCTTCCACAGCGCCGCCATGTTGAAGCTCTCGTAGACCTGGCCCTGATTGGCGGCGCCGTCGCCGAAATAGGCGACCGAGACATTGCCGTTCTTCTTGTAGCGGTTGGCGAAGCCGAGGCCGGTGCCGAGCGACACCTGGGCGCCGACGATGCCGTGGCCGCCGAAGAACTGCTTCTCGACGCTGAACATGTGCATCGAGCCGCCCTTGCCGCGCGAGAAGCCGCCGCGCCGGCCGGTCAGCTCGGCCATCACGCCCTTGCCGTCCATGCCGCAGGCCAGCATGTGGCCGTGGTCGCGATAACCGGTGATCACCTGATCGCCCGGCGTCAGGCACATCTGCATGCCGACGACGACCGCTTCCTGGCCGATGTAGAGGTGGCAGAAGCCGCCGATCAGGCCCATGCCATACATCTGGCCGGCCTTTTCCTCGAAGCGGCGGATGTAGAGCATCTCGCGATAGGCGGCGAGATCCTGATCCTTGGTGAACTCGGCGACGGCCGCTTGGGCCTCGCTCGACTTGGGCTTTGCGGCGCTTTTCGCTGCCATGCGTTCCTCCCTCGAAAGCTTCCGCGGAAGCCTTGATGCGAGGCAACGTAGACCGTGCCGCCATGTTAGCCAAGGGCTGGCGTTTGCAAAATTATTTCGATTTAGGTGACTGCGGGAAAGGCGGAAATCCGGTATGAACCAAAATCAAGTTCAACGACGCACCTGAACCGGTTTCCAGTTCACCTGTGCCGTATGCGTCCGATCCGCCAGGATCACCACGTCGTGGGAATGGGCGTAGCCGAGCGAGGCACGGGCGCGTTCGTCAAGCATGTCGCGATCGATCGCGCCGGAACGCAGCAGCTTCACCCGTCGCTCGATATCCTTGCGGCCGTGCTCGGCCAGCTTGAACTCGCCCGCGAGCGCATCGGCGCGCTTGTCGAGTTCCTTGCGGGCGAGAATGCCGTTGTCGCCGTAAAAGCCGTGCCAGACGAAGTACCCACCCATGGCGATGGCGACGAGCGGCAGTATCAGGGGCTTCAGCGCGGACTTCTTCCGTTGACGGGTCGCCATTGGGCTCTCTTCGCTACGCACTACGAGGTGTCAAAGACTGACCATGTGGCCCCCATACGGGAGGCGTTTTCCATAAAACAGGCTCACGGTTAAAGAACGGTAGATCAAACGCGCTTATTGAGGCTGAACCGATTCGCGTCGCAGCAAAAATCAGCGCTGCGTTTTCCACTTAATATTCAGACGCTTCCTCTCCCGTGACGGCATCCGCGCGAATCACGCAGCCGCGCGTGCCCCGCGCCGGCCGATCGTGGCCTCACGGCCGCGCCAGCACTCCGCCCGGCGTCGGCGCCGCCACGCCGGTCGTGCCGGGAAAGGTCAGCGGCAGGCCGCGCAGCGACCGCACCGCCAGATAGGCGAACGCCTGCGCCTCGAGGAAATCCGTCGACAGCCCGATCTCGCCCGCCGGCCGCACCCGCGCGCCGGTCCGCTCCGCCAGCATCCGCAGGAGGGTGGGATTATGCGCGCCGCCGCCGGCGACGACCAGGGTCGCCGGCCGCATCGCCCCGCCCTGCCCCAAGCCCCCGGCGCTCCCGGGCCGCGCCGCCGGGTCCTGTCCGCTCATGTGCTCCAGCGCCCGCGCCACCGCCGCAGCGGTGAACGCCGCCAGCGTCGCCGCGCCGTCCTCCAGCGTCAGCCCGTCGAGCATCGCCAGATCGAAGGCATTGCGATCGAGCGACTTCGGCGGCGGCGCGGCAAAGAACGGATGCGCCAGGAATTGCGCCAGCCGCGCCTCGTCCACCCGGCCCTGCCCGGATATCCGCCCGTCCGCGTCCATGAACCTGCCGGTATGCCGCCCCACCCAGTCGTCGAGCAGCGCGTTGCCCGGCCCGGTATCGAACGCCAGCAGCCCGCCATCGGCGTCGATCAGGGTGATGTTGGCAACCCCGCCGATATTCAGGATCGCCACCGGGGCCCGGAGCCCGGCCCTTGCCGCCAGCGCCGCATGGAACACCGGCACCAGCGGCGCCCCCTCGCCGCCCGCCGCCACGTCGGCGGCGCGGAAATCGTGCACCACCGCGATCCCCAGCGCCCGCGCCAGCCCCGGACCGTCGCCGATCTGCACCGTCAGCCGGCGCTTCGGCGCGTGAAACACCGTCTGGCCGTGAAAGCCGACGACCGACACCGCTTCGCGGTCCAGTCCGTTGATGTCGAGAAACTGCGCGATTGCGTCATGATGCGCCCGCGTCACGATTCGCTCGGCGATCGCCGTTTCCGCCGGCCGCTCGTCGCGTCGCGTCAGGCGCGGTCCCTCCGCCAGCGCCGCGGCGATGTGGGCGCGCTCCATCTCGTCATAGGGCCGCAGCAAGGTCGGTCCGAACGAACCGATCGTCTCGCCGTCGGTCTCGATCAGGGCAACGTCCACCCCGTCCATCGAGGTGCCGCTCATCGTGCCGATCGCCAGCCGCATGCCGCTCATCATTCGTTCTCCTTGCCGGCGCCGCACTGGCGCGGCATCGGACCGCCGACGCGATTCCGGGTCGCAAATTCGGCCCGGCGATGGTAATCACCGCGAGCCCCGTAGACCACGGGGTTTGTTGCCAGACGCGCGCCCGACCAGTCCTCGACCGCGCATCACCGAAAAGCAGACCGACATGACCACCCTCAAGTCCGATTTCCTCAATGTCCTGACCGAGCGCGGCTATATCCACCAGTGCTCGGACTATGACGGCCTCGACGCGCTCGCCGCCAAGGGCGAGGTGACGGCCTATGTCGGCTATGACTGCACCGCCAGTTCGCTGCATGTCGGCAGCCTGATCTCGATCATGATGCTGCATCACCTGCAGGCGACGGGCAACAAGGTCATCACCCTGATGGGCGGCGGCACCACCCGCGTCGGCGACCCGTCCGGGCGCGACGAGACGCGCAAGCTTCTCACCCTCGACCAGATCGAGGACAACAAGCGCGGCATCCAGCAGGTGTTTTCCAAGTTCGTGACCTTCGGCGACGGCCCGAAGGACGCGATCATGGTCGACAATGCCGAGTGGCTGACCAAGCTCAACTACATCGACATGCTGCGCGAGATCGGCCGGCACTTCTCCGTCAATCGCATGATGGCGATGGACTCGGTGCGCATGCGGCTCGAACGCGAGCAGGAACTGTCGTTCATCGAATTCAACTACATGATCCTGCAGGCCTACGATTTCACCGAACTGTCGCGCCGCTACGGCTGCAATCTGCAGATGGGCGGCTCCGACCAGTGGGGCAATATCGTCACCGGCATCGATCTCGGCCGCCGCATGGGCACGTCGCAGCTCTATGCCCTCACCTGCCCGCTGCTGACCACCTCGTCCGGCGCCAAGATGGGCAAGACCGCCGCCGGCGCCATCTGGCTCAACGAAGACATGCTGTCGGCCTGGGACTACTGGCAGTTCTGGCGCAACACCGAGGATGCCGACGTCGCCCGCTTCCTCAAGCTCTACACCCTGTTGCCGATGGCCGAGATCGCCCGCCTCGCCGCGTTGCAGGGCGCCGAGATCAACGAGGCGAAGAAGGTGCTGGCAACCGAGGCGACGGCCCTGATCCACGGCCGCGACGCGGCCGGGCACGCCGCCGAAACCGCCCGCAAGACCTTCGAGGCCGGGCAGCTTTCGACCGACCTGCCGTCGATCGACATCCCGCGCGCCGAACTCGAGGCCGGCCTCGGCATCGCCACGGCCTTCGTCCGGGCCGAGTTGGTCAAGTCCAACGGCGAGGCCCGGCGGCAGATCCAGGGCGGCGGCCTGAAGGTCAACGACAGGGCGATCAGCGACGAACGCGGCCAGCTTTCCCTCGCCGATCTCACCGCCGACGGCGTCATCAAGCTGTCGCTGGGCAAAAAGAAGCACGTGTTGCTTCGGCCGGCCTGATTATTTTTTTAGCAATCTCAGCACAAGAATTAAGCAGAAATGCCTCCGAGCATTCGGAGGCACTTCTTTTTTCGCGGCTTGCCACAGGCCCGAAGCACAGTTCCGCGCCTAATGTCTTTAGAGTTACCTACAAGTAAACATGCCATTCAGTTTGCAAATTGCAATCAGTGAAATCAGTAAAATGAAAATTAAATCGCTTCGTTACCGGATTTTTCACCGTTTCATGACAGATTTTCTTACCTACAACGCACAGATCGCAATTTGCAACGACGTGGATCCCCCGCAAACAAGTGGGTAATCTTGCCATTTTGGCATGCCATGACTATTAATATGACCATTTGAAGAAAACACCTACTTTCAGATTTACCGAACCTTTATCAATTGCCTTTAGGTTACCCCTGAGAAAAAAGACAGGTCGGGAACTGCACATGTCGTCCAACGCCAACATCGCTCGCCGCAATGCCTTCAACCGCATGGACGAACAGTCCGTTGCGACCCTGCGCCAGCACAAGCCCCGGATCATGGAACTGCTCGGCGCCATCCTCGTCGACTTCTATGCCCACCTGTCGAAGTTCCCCGAGACCCAGCGGATGTTCCGCGACACCGGCCATGCCGAGCGCGCCAAGGGCGCCCAGGTGCAGCATTGGTCGCTGATCTGCGACGCCCGTTTCGACGATGCCTACGAGGCATCCGTCCGCCGCATCGGCCACACCCACCACCGCCTCGGCCTCACCACCGAATGGTACATCGGCGGCTACAATTTCCTCATGACCGAGTTCCTCACCCGCCTCGCTGCCGAACTCGGCATGGTGGCCTCCGCCGCCAAGCGCAAGGAAATCGCCGATATTCAGGCGGCTTTCACCAAGGCGGCCCTCTACGACATGAGCGTGGCGATCTCGATCTATCTCGATGCCGAAAAGAAGGAAAAGGAAGTCACCCTCGCCTCGCTGGCGTCGATGTTCCAGGACTCGATCGGCTCGATCGTCATGTCGGTGACCAGCGCCGCGCAGCAGCTGAAGGGCGCCGCCGCGTCGATGAACGACGTCGCCGTCGATGCCGCCAACCAGGCCAACATCGTTTCCGCCAGTTCCGAGGAAACCTCCACCAACGTCCACGCCGTCGCCGCCGCCACCGAGGAGCTCTCGACCTCGGTGCGCGAGATCAGCCAGACCGTGTCGACGTCGGCCCAGATCGGCCAGGAAGCCGTGCGCAACGCCGTCAACACCGTTGCCAAGGTGCAGGAACTCTCCGACGCGGCGAGCAAGATCGGCACCATCATC
>JAEULV010000001.1 GCA_016793065.1 Hyphomicrobiaceae bacterium | reverse complement strand
GACTGCGACAGGGTCAGGCCGTCGAAGCCGACCTTCAGCTCGACGATGTCGGTGACGCCGTTCTTGGCGCAGGCCTCGAACTCGGCCTTCTTCATGCGGCGCGACGCGTTGGTGGCGTCCGCCTTGTCGGCGCCGACGCCTTCGCAGAAGATCTTCATGCCGCCGCCGGTGCCGGTCGACTCGACGACCGGGGTCTTGCCGCCGCCGGTCTTGCCGAACTGCTCGGCAACCGCCGTGGTGAACGGATAAACGGTCGAGGAACCGACGATGCGGATCTGCTCGCCGGCATGGGCGGAACCGGCCATGACGGCGCTGGTGGCGACGAGCGCAAGCGCGCTCACGAGAGCCTTGAACTGCATGGTAACTCCTTCACGTCCAATAGGCCGGATGCACAACCGCCATTCGGGGCATCCTCGCGGCCACTGGTATCCTGTGACGGCTACGGTTCTATGGCATTTGCATATCAGGTTTATGACGGTGATAAAACAGGCAAAGCAATGGGTTATGCCAATTCACCAGATTCATCCACATTTATGGACCCATCTGTTCTCGCGGGGTGCCGGCCGCCTTCCGGCCGGCCTGAAAACCCGCTCCGCGGGACCGGAAAAAGCGTTTGAATCGCATCGGTTGCCGGGGTTCCGCCCGCCTCGCGCTCGCTTCACACCGACGTCGCGGCGGCCTCCAGCCGGACCTGAAACGTCGATCCGCGCCCGACCTCGCTGTCGATCTTCAACTGGCCGCGATGCCGGGCGAGGATGTGCTTGACGATGGCGAGCCCGAGCCCGGTGCCCTTCTTCTCGCGGCTCTGGGCATTGCCGGCGCGATAGAACCGCTCGGTCAGCCGCGGCACGTGCTCGATCGCGATGCCGGGACCCCAGTCCTGCACCTCGATGACGACCTGGGCGCCGCGCTGCGGCAGGCTCTCCCGGCGCAGGCCGAGGCGAACGCGACGGGCCTCGCCGCCATACTTGATGGCGTTCTCGATCAGGTTGGAAATCACCTGTACCAGTTCGTCGCGATCGCCCAGCACCACCGCCGCCTCGCTGGTGATGTCGGTTTCGATGCTGACGCCGGCCTCGGCGGCGACCGGGCCAAGGGCATCGACCACGTGCCGGCAGGTCACCGCCAGGTCGAGCGGCGTATCCGGGCGCACATGCGCCTTCATCTCCACCCGCGACAGCGACAAAAGGTCGTCGATCAGCCGCTTCATCCGGTTGGCCTGATCCAGCATGATCGCCAGGAACTTCGCCCGCGCGTTCGGGTCGTCGCGCGCCGGCCCCTGCAGCGTTTCGACAAAGCCGATCAGCGAGGCCAGCGGCGTGCGCAATTCGTGGCTGGCATTGGCGATGAAGTCGACGCGCATCCGTTCGACCAGATAGGCCTCGGTGCGGTCGATGATGCGCAACAGCACGAAGTCCGGCGCCGGGCCGGGGTCGGTCTCGCGGACGATCGGCAGCCGGATCGGCGTCAGCACGGCGCGGAACCAGCGCTCGGTCGGCACGCGCTCGGTCCACTCGACGGTTTCGGGCCCGCCGCCGGCGGCGAGCCGGGTAAAGGCATCGAGCACCACCGTGGTCCGCAGCCCGAACGACAGCGGAAAGCCGGTGCGCAGCCCGGCGAAGCGGACGACGCCCTCGGGATTGACGTGGCGGGTGATGCCGGTGGCGTCGACCAGCACGCAAGGCTGGTCGATGGCGTCGAGCCCGGTGCGAAGCCCCGAATCCGGCCAGCGGCCGATGCGCCCGGCGCCGACGGAAACGGCCGCCTGTTGCGGTCGCTCCAGCGACCCGACCAGCCAGACGACGCTGGTGATGCCGGCAAAGCCGAGCAGCGCCGCGCCGATGTTCAGGCCGGCGAACACCATCAGCAGGAAGAACACGATGCCGGCGGCGATGATCAGCCACCAGTTGACGATGCTGATGGCAAGGCCGCGCCGGCCGCGATCGGCGCCGCCGGCTTCGGGTTCCGACGTCACGATCCGCGCCTCGGAGGCGGCGTCGGCTGGCGGAGGGCTGGCATCCAGGGTCATCGGCGTATTTCCAGGGTGCGGCACCGGCGAGATCGCCACCGGTTCGCCGGCATCGCCCATCGATTGGGACGCATCGACAAGAGCGCCGGTTGTTGTAGGCTTGCGGCCCGACTGCTTCCCGATCTCGGGGCAGATTCGACCGTTTGGCAAGCATATTCGACCGGTTGTCGGTAAAACCGGGAAACAGACTTGCCGCATCAACGATGACACGACGACGACGGCGGGCACGATGGGAAATGGCAAGAAGGACAAGACCGACAAGTCGGAGAAGAAGCGCGACGCCGACGACGCCGCGCCGGCCCCGGCCGAGTTCAATCTCGATGACCCGGTCCTGCCCGACTGGGTGAGGAAGCGGGCGTTTGGCTCCGGCGACTTTCCCATCGATGAGCCGATGGACGACGAGACCTATCTCCAGCGGCTGGTGGCGCTGCAGATCGAACTGGTCAAGCTGCAGCAATGGACGATCAAGGAAGGCCGCCGCGTCGTCATCGTCTTCGAGGGGCGCGACGCCGCCGGCAAGGGTGGCGCTATCGGCGCCTTCCGCGAATACATGAGCCCGCGCGCGACGCGGATCGTCGCGCTCGCCAAGCCGACCGACGCCGAAAAGGGCCAATGGTACTTCCAGCGCTACATCCAGCACCTGCCGACGCGCGGCGAGATCACCCTGTTCGATCGCTCCTGGTACAATCGCGCCGGCGTCGAGCCGGTGATGGGCTTCTGCACGCCGGCCGAAACCGAGGCGTTCCTCGCCGACGCGCCGCGCTTCGAGCGGATGCTCGCCCATGCCGGCACGACGGTGGTGAAGATCTGGATCGATGTCGGCCGGGAAATGCAGCTGAAGCGCTTCCACGACCGTCGCCACAATCCGCTGAAGGTGTGGAAGGTGTCGCCCATCGACTATGCCGCCATCAGCCGCTACGACGCCTATGGCGCCGCCCGCGACCGGATGATCGAGGCAACCCATACCGACGAGGCGCCGTGGTTCGTCGTGCTCGGCAATGACAAGAAGCGGGCGCGGCTGGCGGCGATCCAGTACGTGCTCGGCCGCTTCGACTATCCCGACAAGGACCGCAAGGTCATCGGCGAGATCGACGCCCGCATCGCCAGCGTCGGCCGCGGCGTCCTCGATTGACGTCGATTCGGATCAGGCGGCAGCCCCTTGGGTGGCCGCCGGCGCGATCACTTCGTGTAGACCTGCAGCGCCTGCTTGAATTCCTTCGCCCAGGCGCTGTCCTTCGAACAGATCCGGTCCCAGCCCTCGCGCTCCATCGCCGCCTCGACGCCGGTATAGAGCGCGTCGGACTCCTCGTCGGAGAGGTTCAGCTTGGCGAGGAAGGCGTCCATCTGGTGGCCGATGCGCTCCGACTGCTTCTCGCTGACCGGGAAGCCGCAGATCTCGGCCGACAGGGCAACCCGGTAGAGTAGGCTCAACGTGTCCTTCGGTTCACCGGTCGCGGCGCCGACAGGGGCAACGCCGATGGTGGCGGCGAGGCCGAGGGCAGCAAGGACGAGACGAGCGAACGACATGGAAAACCTCGGGCAAATCGGTCATTTCGGGCGTGCCGACAGGGTCGGCGAACATGGTTAACGGCGGGTTACGCCAACACGACATACCAAGCAACAACTCGGCTGGAATCGTTTGACCCCCGCCTGTCCGCCGCCGCGATCGCGCCGTTACGACATGCGCGAAGTCGGCGCCAAACCCAAGCGCCGATTTGGTTGCCCGACCGGGTTTTCACCATGATGTTGCAACGCAGCGACATGCGGACAAACCCGCCCGCGCACCGAGGATCCACGGGCGCCCGTGCTCAAGTCCGCGTCGCAAGCGGAGCAGGGTCGCCGCGCGGCCCATGTCAATCTGAACGGCCGGGGGCTACAAATCCGCTCCCTTGCCCATCGGGAAGCCCGCCGCAATGAGCGAATGCACCGTGCCGACCGCGCGCGACACCGATCCCTACCTGCTCGCCGCCGCCATGGCCGCCGGCGCGGCGCTGGTCTGGTCCATGGGGGTGATGACCACCCGCCTCGCCACCTCGGCCGACAGCTGGCAATACCTGGTCTGGCGCTCGCTCGGCGTCATTGCCATCATGGAACTGCTCGGCCTCCATGCCGGCAAGCCGCTGGTGGTGCTGCGCTTCCTGCGCGGCGGCCTGCACGGCTGGCTCGCCGCCGTCTTCATGGCCATCTCCGCCACGGCATTCATCTACGCCCTGAAGCAGACCACGGTCGCCAACGCGGTGTTCCTCGCTTCCACCGCGCCGCTCTGCAACCTGATCCTCGGTCGACTGATCCTGCACGAGCGCCTCACCGCCGCCGGCATCGGCGCCATAGCCCTCGGGCTCGTCGGCCTGGTGGTGATGGTCGGCATCTCGTTCGACGGCGGCGACATGAGCGGCAACATCGCCGCGATGCTGTCATCCATCGGCTTTGCCGGCTACTCGATCATCGTCCGCAAGGGCGAGGCCGGCGGCACCCGCGAGATCATCGGCGGCTATGCCACCATGTGCGCGACCCTGTGCGGCTTCGTGGTCTGGTTCAACGGCAAGCCGTTCCTGCTGCCGGCCCTCGACATTTCCATGGCGCTGCTGCACGGCGTCGTCTTCATCGGCTTCGGCATCCTGCTGTTCAACCGTGCTGCCCGCACCGTCACCGCCGTCGGCCTCGGCGTGCTGGCGCAGGTCGAGACCGTGTTCGCCCCGGTCTGGGTCTATCTCTTCCTCGGCGAGACGGTTTCCCTCAACACCTTGCTGGGTGGCGGGCTGATCCTCGCCGGAGTCGTTTGGCTGGCGCTGGCGGAAGCCGCCCGCAAGCCGCCGACGCCGCCCCTGCCCCAGGCGGGCTGATTTTGCCTTTTGCCCCGCGCCGGGGCATAACCCGATCCACGATCCGATTTTCAGGAGTCTGCCATGACCGCCGCCGTCCGCAATCCGCTCGCCGAGCGCCTCGCCCAAGTCCCCGTCCTGCTCGCCGACGGCGCCACCGGCACCAACCTGTTCGAAATGGGCCTGATGTCGGGCGACGCGCCGGAACTGTGGAACGTCGAGGCGCCGGAAAAGATCAAGGCGTTGCACAAATCCTTCGTCGATGCCGGCGCCGACATCATCCTCACCAACACCTTCGGCGCCAATCGCCGCCGCCTCGCCCTGCACAAGGCCGAGGGCCGCGTCCATGAACTCAACGTCGCGGCGGTGAAGCTCGCCCTCGAGGTCGTCGCCGCCTCCGGCCGCGCGGTCATCGTCGCCGGCTCGGTCGGCCCGACCGGCGACCTCTTCGCGCCGCTCGGCGCCATGACCGACGACCTGGCGGTCGAAGTCTTCGCCGAGCAGATGCGCGGCCTGAAGGAGGGCGGCGCCGACGTCGTCTGGATCGAAACCATGTCGGCGGTCGAGGAAATGCGCGCCGCCGCCAAGGCCGCCGCGCTGGTCGGCATGCCCTATACCGTGACCGCCAGCTTCGACACCGCCGGCCGCACCATGATGGGCATCACCCCGGAAACCCTCTCCGACACCCTGACCGAATTCGCCCCGGCGCCGGTGGCGATGGGCTCGAACTGCGGCGTCGGCGCCTCGGACCTGCTCTATTCGGTGCTGCGGATGACCGGCACCCACCCCGAGGCCGTGGTCATCGCCAAGGCCAATTGCGGCATCCCGACCGTCCACGGCGACCATGTGCACTATTCCGGCACGCCGGAACTGATGGCCGACTACGCTCGCCTCGCCATGGATGCCGGCGCCCGCATCATCGGCGGCTGCTGCGGCACCTCACCGAGCCATCTGGCGGCGATGCGTCAGGCGATCGATGCCCACGCCAAGGCGGCGCGCCCCGATCTCGAGGCCATCACCTCCCGCATCGGCGCGCTGGTGTCGCCGCCGACCGAGCCGGCCGGTGGCGGCGAACGCCGCGGCCGCCGGCGCGGCTAACCTTGTCCGGCAGCAGCCAAGCCAAATGCCAAAGCCCGGGCGTCGCGCCCGGCTCGTCTTGGCGAGCGATTTCTTCAAGGAAGAGAACGGATAGGGAAGGGGGCGGGCCTGCACCGTGCCACGCCCCTGCGCCATCGCGACAACGTCCACCGCGCGGCGCGTCTCATCGAGCGTCATGAGGTCCGGGGGATCGGCGGCGGTGATCCCGCCGCCCGCTTGGCGTCGAATCCGGGCAGCGGTGCCCGGTTTGCGTCAGTGCGTGCCGGTCAGGTGGCAGATGCCGCAGACATTGGTGATGCGGATGCGATCCTGCTTCTCGATCGTGATCAGCCCGCGCCGCTTCAGATCCGAGATCACCCGGCTGACGGTCTCGATGGTCAGGCCGAGATAGTCGGCGATTTCCTGCCGGGTCATCGCCAGCACGATCAGCGACTCGTCCTTGCCGCTCGGCTTCGGGCCGATGCAGCCGACAATGCCGCGCTCCGGCACGAACCGCATCAGGAACGACGCCACCCGCTCGAATGCCGACTTGCGGCCGAGCAGCACGGCGTGGTCATGCAGCGTTTCCAGTTGGGTCAGCATGCACTTGGCAATGTGCTGCTGCATCACGGTCGAACCCTCGATCTCGCGCTTTTCGATCGAGCGGATCACCGATGCCGTCAGGGTCTCGGCGTTGCAGTCCTGATGCGCCTTCGAGGTCAGGCCGAACAGGCCGCCGGTCCGCAGCACTTCCACCACCTGGCGGCGTCCGTCCGGCAGCAGCTTGAACAGCATCACCGTGCCTTCGACGACCTCGTAGACCTTGTCGGCCGGATCGCCCTCGTAATAGACGGCCTCGTGTTCCTGATAGCGATGGCTCTTCGACTTTCCCGTCTTGGCGAGTTCAGCCCAGCTGGCATCGCCTTCGCTGTCGGCGTGCCGGCCATAGCCGGTGGTGCTGCCACGATCGAGATAAGCCATAGCCGTCCTCCCCTCGCCCGCAGCCGCGACGCCACACCGCACATTTTCGCATCTTGGTGGCATCACACGGGCAGAAACGCCAAACCGCACCGCTTGCGCCGCCACGGCCTCGCCCATTCTTATGCGCGAAAACCGGACATGCGTCGACAGGGGCCAACGTATCAAGGGAAAAATTAGACGTGTCAAATCCCGCCCGCAATTGGGGGCGCTTACGTACTACTTTCTGCGTTAAAACGCATTGAAGCTGGCAAATTAATAACGAATCGGCTCCGACGCAGTGATTTCGATCAAGTCCAGCGCATTTCGCCGCCGGCGAATGGCGGCGTCTTTCCGTCGGTCAAGTCCAGCAACGTTTATGTCTTGCCGGGTATGCGCCAAGATCGGCTGACAGGTGCATTGCAGCAATGTCGATCCGGAAATCCGCCGACAATGCTATGGTCCTGCTGATTTGATGATATCCCAAGGGAAGAGCGCGCCGCTTCCAGCCGATCACAACAACTCGGCGAGCTTGGCCTCGGTCAACGGCTTGCGCAGCAGGATCGGCGCATGGGTGACGCCGGCCAGTTGCTTGTCGATCTGGTGCTGGGTCTGGCCCGAGATTGCGATCACCCGCGGCGCCTGCTTCAGCGCCGCGATCCAGTCGATCACATGCGCGCCAGAGATCCCCGGCAGGCCGAGGTCGACGATGACGACATCCTCCGGCCCGGGCGGCGGTGTCTCGAAAAACGTCTCGGCGTCGGGATAGGTGCTGACCCTATGACCGAGCTGCTGCAGCAGCAGCTTGAGGGAGTCGCAAACCCCCGGATCATCCTCGAGAATATGGACGGCCACAGTTTCCACCCTGCGCCGGCGCCCGCTTGAACGGAAAGCGGGGACACGCCAGCGCCCCGCTACTTTTGACGAAATTTGCCCGTTCATCTATCCGCATTCGCCCTGAGAATGGGCCGACAATGCACGCGTTTCCCCATATTTCACTCAGGGGAAACCCGTAAACCGGTTCAGATCGCCTCGCCGGTCAGGACAATGCGCACCAGATCGGCGGCATTGCGCGCGCCGAGCTTCTCCATGATACGGGCGCGGTGCACCTCGATCGTCCGCGGGCTGATCCCCAGATGCCGGCCGGCTTCCTTGTTGGAGGCCCCGGCGGTAATCTGGGTCAGCACTTCGTATTCGCGCGGCGTCAGCAATTCGCGCCCGGGGAAATTGATTTCCACCGACGCCTTGCCGCCGTCCTTCTGCCGCTCGGCCGCGTCCAGCGCCTCGCGCACCCGCTGCACCACGGTGTCGGCGTCGAACGGCTTCTCGATGAAATCGAACGCCCCGTGCTTGATCGCCGAAACCGCCATCGGGATGTCGCCCTGGCCGGAAATGATGAACACCGGCGCCGGATACTGCTCGGCATTGAGTGCCCGCAGGATGTCGAGCCCGGAACGTCCGGGCATGTGGACATCCAGCACCACGCAGGCCGGCTGCTGCCTCTTCGCAGCCTCGAGGAAGGCATCGCCGGTGTCGTAGGTCAGGACCTGAAAACCCTCGAGTTCGAAGACGACGGAAAGCGCATCGCGCACCGCCGGATCGTCATCAACGATGTAGATCATCTGTTCCGGCTTCATCGAACGCCCCATCATAGCCGCTGCCCCGGTTTGTTGAGCCGTCCCTCTCGGTCGGCGGATCTTGTAGAGCCAAGCCTCGTCAGGCTGAATTATTCTGACGAGACAACGATTTCGTCAACACTGAGCTTGCGATGGCCCCGACCCGGAACGACGCAAACGGATTCTAGCCGGACCTGGCCGTGGTCGCGAGGTTCAATGGCAGGCGCAGGATGAACCTTGCGCCATGGCCGCCTCCGCCGGGATCCACGACCAGATCGCCTCCGTGGTTTTGCGCGATCGAACGCGAAATCGCCAGCCCGAGCCCCAGCCCGGTCCGCTTCGAGGTCGAGAAGGCCTTGAAGATGTTGCGCACCAGCTCCTTGGGAATGCCGGTGCCGGAATCCTCCACTTCGACGGTAAGCTGGTGGTCGTCAACATGCACGCCGATCCGCACCCAGCGCCGCTCCTGATGCCGGATCGCCTCGATGGCGTTGCGAATCAGATTGACCAGGATCTGCTGGATCTGCACCGGGTCGACCTCGACCATAGGCAGGTCCGGCGCCTCGTCGCGGATCACCTCGATGCCGATCACCTGGGTTCCGAGCAATGTCAGCTCTAGCGCGTCGCCGATCAGCCGGCGGATGTCCACCGCCTGCCGTTCCGGCTCGCGCTTTTCGACGAACTGCCGCATCCGCTGGATGATCGTGCCGGCGCGCTCCGCCTCGCGCACCGCCTTGCCGAGGATCTCGACCATCATGTCGTCGAGCCCGATGGTCTTGGCCTTGCGCGTCACCGCCTGCAAATAGAGCATCACCGCCGTCAGCGGCTGGTTCAGCTCATGCGCGATCGCCGCGCCCATCTCGTCCATGGCGTTGACCCGCGCCATGTGCACCAGCTGCGCCTGCAACTGGTTCAAGCGATTCTCCACCGCCTTGCGCGACCTCAGGTCGCGCACGATGCCGATGAACTGCCGTCCATCCGGCGTCATCGCCTCGCCGACCGACAGCTCGATCGGAAACGCCGTGCCGTCGCGATGCTGGCCGCGCACCTCGCGGCCGATGCCGATGATCCGCCGTTCGCCCGTATCGACATAGCGTCGGATGAAGCCGTCATGGGCCGTAGCGAATTCCGGCGGCATCAACAGCTTGATGTTGCGCCCGATGACCTCCGCCGCCGTGTAGCCGAACAGCCGCTCGCACGCCTTGTTGAACACGAGCATCGCCCCGCCGTCGTCCATGACGATGATGCCGTCGACAGCCGTGTCGAGCACGCTCAGAAGGCGCGCTTCGGACACGGTCGGGTTTTCGACCGACATGGTTGGGGTTTCCTCGAACATGTTGGTGGAAGGTGCGGCGACCTCCAGATAATCACAATCCGGATTTCTCCTATGAATATAAGGTAATTCACCTAAGTCCAGATATTTTTAGGCAGCTGAACCGCTCAAATTGCATTAATCGCAGCCACGAGTCGTTCGGTTGCGATCGCCAGGCTGTCCTCGCCTCGGGCAAAACACATACGCAGGAATGCTTCGCCGCCGGCGCCGAACGCCGTTCCCGGCGCCAGTCCGATATTGGCGCGATCGACCAGATCGAAGCTCAGCTGCCGGGTATCCGGCCGGCCGTCGACCGAGAAGAACAGGTAGAACGCGCCGGCCGGCCGGGCGAACCGCACCTTGCCGGTCGCGGCGAGCGCGTCGCAGACGAGGTCGCGCCCGCGCCGGGCCCGCCCCACCTGCATCGCGATGAAGTCGTCGCCATGGTCGAGCGCCGTCGCCGCCGCCCGCTGGATGAACTGCGCCACGCCCGAGGTGGAATACTGGATCATGTTCTCGACCACGGCGCCGAGGCTCGGATCGCACTCGATCCAGCCGACGCGCCAGCCGGTCATCGCCCAGTTCTTCGACATGGTGTTGACGAACATCACCTTGTCGCCGTCGGCCATCACTTCGCGGAACGACGGCGCAACCGGCCCGTCGAAATAGAACTTGCCGTAGATCTCGTCGGCGACGATCCAGATGCCGTGCTTGCGCGCAATTGCCAGGATCGCCGCCAGTTCCTCGCGCGTCGCCGTCCAGCCGCACGGGTTCGACGGCGAGTTGATGAACATCGCCTTGGTGCGCGGGCCGATCGCCGCTTCCAGCCGTTCGAGGTCCAGCACCCAGCCATCATTGCCGAAGCTCATCGGTACCGCCACCGGGAGGGCGCCGCGAATGCCGGCGGCGGCGGCGAAGTTCGGCCACACCGGCGTCGGCACCAGCACGTCGTCGCCGGCCGAGGTGATCATCGCCATCGCGATCTGGATCGCCTGCATCCCCGACGCGGTCACGAAGAACCGCTCGGGCCCGAAGCTGCCGCCATAGGTTCGCTGCATGTAGCGCGCGATTGCAGCCCGCAGGTCCGGAATGCCGCGCTGCCAGGTGTAGAACGTCTCGCCCGCCGCGAGCGACGCCGTCGCCGCCTCGCAGATGAACGCCGGCGTCGGCAGATCGCCCTCGCCGACCCACAGCGGGATCAGCCCGGCGCGGGTGCGGCCATAGTTGACCGTGGCGACGATGCCGCTCTCCGGCGCGTTGCGGGCCGTGTCGGTCAGGGCGGAAAGCAGCTCGGTCATGTCGTCCCCGTCTGGCCGGGGCCTGCCGGCGCCGGCGCGTCTTCGGTCGCCGTCGGCGATCGGCTCATCGTCAAGGTATAGGGCAATGCCGACGCCGGATTCATGATTTCTTCTGATTGGACCCATCGATTCGCGACAAGTCCGACCGACCCGCGACTTCGGGTTCGACCGTCGAAATCGCGCCGGGATTTGCGCCATCCGCCGCCCATCACGGCAGGCGCCGTCGGCCCCGGGGCAAGTGCTCGCAAGCAAAAGGCCCCGTCGCGGGACGGGGCCTTTCCGTTCGTTGCCTGTCGGGTGACGGCGTTGGCCGCCGGCGATCTCACTTCTTCAGCAGGTCGCGGATCTCGGTCAGCAGCTTGACGTCCTCGGCCGGTTCGGCCGGCGCGGCCGGAGCCGCCGGCTGCGACTTCTTCAGGCTGTTGATGCCCTTCACCACCAGGAACAGCACCCAGGCGATGATGATGAAATTGATGACGATGGTCAGGAAGTTGCCATAGGCAAGCACGGCGCCCTGCTTCTTCGCCTCGACCAGCACGGTCGCGGTCACGCTCTTGTTGAGCCCGAGGAACAGGTTGGAAAAGTCGACCGCGCCGAACATGCCGATCAGCGGCATGATCAGATCACCGACCATCGATTCGACGATCTTGCCGAAGGCCGCGCCGATGATCACGCCGATTGCGAGGTCGACGACATTGCCCTTCAGGGCGAATTCCTTGAATTCCTTCAACATGGTTCTGGCTCCGGCCTGATATCGCCACGCTCGGGATGCGCGCAGGCCCCTGATCCGGTCCGGCTCGCGCATGGCATCTCGGCATTATTGCCCATCATCGACGATAGTTCAACGCGAGCCGCCCGCGGCAGCCGCGGTCTAGCCGTAATCTGCCGGCGTCGGACCGCCGCCGGCGGGTTGATTGTAGCTCAGTTCATCACCCGCCGCTGATCCGGCAGGTCGAGCGAAAAGGCCGGGATGTCGATGGCGAACCAGCGCCCGTCCGGCGCCTGCATCTGATAGCTGCCGAGCATGAACCCCGACGCCGTCGCCAGTGGACAACCCGAGGTGTACTCATAGCTCGCCCCCGGCTCGATCACCGGTTCCTCGCCGACGACGCCGGGACCGCGCACTTCCTGCATCCGCCCGAGCGCGTCGATGATTTTCCAGTAGCGCGACTTCAGCTGCACCTTCTCGTCGCTCTGGTTGGAGATCGTCACCGTGTAGGACCAGAAATACCGCCCCGTTTCCGGCGCGGATTGCTCCGGCCGGTATTCCGGCGACACATTGACCTGAATGCGATGGGTGACGGCTGAGTAGACGGACAAGGTGCTTGCGTCCCGATCATCCTGGCGGCTGAGCCCGTCAAGGTCGCCCGATGGGGTACTCGCATGCCAGCCCGTCGTCAATTCCATGCGATCCCGTAGGGCAGTCCACTGCGGGCCGGCGCGGCGGTCAGCAGAAGGCCGAAGCCACCCGGTGCAGCCCGGCATGCCGCTTCGCCAGCACGTCGACATCGCTGCAATAGCCGCCGCCGATCACCCCGGCGAGCGCGATGCCGCGCGAGCGGACGGCGTCGATCACCCAGTGATCGCGCTCGGAAAGCCCCTTGTCGCTGAGCCCCAGCCGGCCAAGCCGGTCGTCGCGATGCGGATCGACGCCGGCATTGTAGAAGACGATGTCCGGCCGCGCGTCGGCGATTGCCGCCGGCACCAGGCGCCGCACCAGATCGAGATAGGCCGCGTCGCCGGTATCGTCGTCGAGACCGATATCGATATCGCCCGCCACCTTGCGGACCGGATAGTTGCGCGCCGCGTGCACCGACACCGTCGTGACGCTTGCGTCGCCGGCGAAGATGTCCGCCGTGCCGTCGCCCTGATGCACGTCGAGATCGATCACCAGCGCCCGTTCGATCATGCCGTCGGCCTGCAGCACCCGGATCGCCACGGCGACATCGTTGAACACGCAGAACCCGGCGCCATGCGCCCGCCGCGCGTGATGGCTGCCGCCGGCGGTGTTGCAGGCAATGCCGTGCTCCAGCGCCAGCCGCGCCGTCAGCACCGTGCCCCCCACCGAGGCCCGCGCCCGCCGCCGCACCGATGCGCTCATCGGGAAGCCGATCTCCCGCGCGATCCGCTCCGGCACCTCGCCGTTGAACACCTGGTCGACATAGGCCCGGTCATGCGCCAGCGCGATCCATTCCGCCGGCGCCTCCGCCGCATCGTGAAACCCGCCCGGCCCGGCCAGCCCGTCCGCCAGCAGCAGATCGGCGAGGCGTCCGAACTTGGCCATCGGAAACCGGTGATCGCCCGGCAGTTCGGCGCGATAGAGCGGGCTATGGACGATTGGCAGATGCATCGAAACCCCTCCCGGCCCGGCCGGTCGCCGGCTCCTCCGATCCTGGCAAGGTAGCGCCCGCCGTCCGATCGGCAAGCTGCCGCCCGCCCTCCGCGCCGGCTTTGCCGACACGCTCCCGGACCGCCTCGCCGAAACGAAAAAGCCCGCCATCGGGCGGGCCTCGTCATCTTGCTCGGTCGGCGCGACGGCCGGCGGCGACGCAGCGGCTCAACTCGCCAGTTGCGTGCCCTGCCAGTGGCCGGCCTCGATCTTCGAGGCGGCGATCACCGCCTGGGTCCGGCTTTCGACCCCGAGCTTCTGCAGGATCGCCGAGACATGCGCCTTGACGGTCGCTTCCGACACGTTGAGCTCGTAGGCGATCTGCTTGTTGAGCAGGCCTTCCGACAGCATCATCAGCACGCGCACCTGCTGCGGCGTCAGCGTCGCCAGCTTCTGCACGATCACCGCGTCCTCGGACTGCACCGAGGTGATGTCGATATCCGGCGGCGTCCACAAGCCGCCATCAAGCACGGTGGTGATCGCCAGTCGGATCGCTTCCAGCCCGAGCGACTTCGGGATGAAGCCGGAGGCGCCGAATTCCATGCAGCGGCGGATCGCGCCCGGATCGTCATTGGCCGACACGACCACGACCGGAATGCCCGGATACTGGGCACGCAGATACATTAGGCCCGAGAACCCGCGCACGCCGGGCATAGTCAGATCGAGCAGCACCAGATCGGTGTCGCCGCCGGCTTCCAGAACCTTCGATACGTCGTCGAGCGAGCCGGCCTCGACAATCCCCACGCCTTCGAACATGGCTTCCAGTGTCTGCCGGAGCGCCCCGCGAAACAGCGGATGGTCATCCGCGATAACAAACTGAAACGATGCCCTTGAAGCCACGCTCTATCCCCCTTTAGAGCCCGCCATCGACCATGCGAACGGTTCCCATTCGTTCGCCCGGCCCGGCGGCGCCGTGTCGTTCCCGCCTGTCGCGCCTTGGCCCCTGGGACCCGGCACGCCACGCGTATCTCTTCCGGTCGTCGATCACGACAGCGACAGAGTCGCCTTGCGGCAAACCTGGCCGGCCTGCGGAAATCGGCGGTCTTGCGCCTATTGCACGGATGCACGGTTTTCCCAAACCGGCACCGCGTGTCGTCGTTGCCAAAGCACCCGGTCGCAAGGATTCCCCAATCATCCGTCCGCGCCCAGGATTCGCTTTAGCCCTTCGTATCACGCCAAGTGATCATGCCCCTCCCGCGCGGCCCTTGCAAGCCTGTCGCAACATCTGAAACGCGCCATTTTTCAACGAATTAGGTTAAAGCTAGTGAAAATTGTCAATATTCGGTGGCCGGCCGCCAGCCCTGATTGCGCCTGCGACCTGTCGTCCGTTGCCGAACCGGCCGGTTGCGCCATCAACGAAAGTCTTATCGGGGCAAACGCTTACCGAATGCTACTCTTTGCCGCACCTTCTTCCCCTCGTCATCGGCGCCGGGCATGCTGGACGGCGGAATGCCGATGCCGTGTCATGCGGTTTCGGTGAGAAATGCAACCGGCCCGATGTGCCTCGCGGCAACCGGAACCAAAACACTGAGGCCGAGGAAACGCGAAATGGCGAATACCGATCTTGAGGCCGTTCGATGGCGCAAGACCCGCAACCTGATGCTGACATGCCTCACCATCTGGGTCCTCATCTCCTTCGTCGTCAATTTCTGGGCCTCCGCCCTCAATTCGATCGTCATCATGGGCTTCCCCCTCGGCTTCTACATGGCCGCGCAAGGGGCGCTGATCGTGTTCGTGGTGATGCTGTTCTGGTTCGCCGCCACGCAGAACCGCATCGATGATCAGCACGGCGCATCCGAGGATCTTTGATCCAAGGGCATCTGGACGGGGGGGAGTGGGGAATGGCTTTGCGGTCCGAGACCAACGATTTCAGCAAGACATTGGGACGTGTCTTTGCCGTCTACACCGGCGGCTTCATCGCCTTCGTCGCGCTTGTGGCGATTCTGGAGCGCATCGGCGTTCCCGGGCCGATCCTTGGCTACATGTTCGTGTTCTTCACCATCGGCATCTATGCCCTGATCGGCATCCTGTCGCGCACCATGCAGGTGTCGGAATATTACGTCGCCGGCCGGCGGGTACCCGCCTTTTACAACGGCATGGCCACCGCCGCCGACTGGATGAGCGCCGCCTCGTTCATCTCCATGGCCGGCACGCTCTATGCCCTCGGCTATGACGGCCTTGCCTATATCCTCGGCTGGACCGGCGGCTATGTGCTCGTCGCCATCGCCGTCGCCCCTTACCTGCGCAAGTTCGGTGCCTATACCGTTCCCGACTTCCTCTATGCCCGCTATGGCGGCAAGCTCGCCTCGATCATCGGCATCGTCGTGCTGATGAGTTGCTCGTTCACCTATGTCGTGGCGCAGATCGTCGGCACCGGCCTCATCGCCCAGCGCTTCCTCGGCATGGACTACACCGTCGCCGTCTATGTCGGCCTCGTCGGCATCCTGATGTGCTCCATGCTCGGCGGCATGCGCGCCGTCACCTGGACCCAGGTCGCCCAGTACATCATCCTGGTCATCGCCTATTGCCTGCCCGTCGTCGTGCTGTCGGCGCAGAAGTTCGGCCTGCCGTTTCCGCAGCTGACCTATGGCTGGGTCCTGCAGGAAATCGCCGCCCGCGAGGACGGCCTGGTGCAGCAGGGGCTCGCCACCGCCGCCCAGCTCGGCGTCAATGCCGCCGGCGACTATGGCCACTCCGTGCCGTTCGTGCGCTCCGACATGGTCAACTTCTTCGGGCTTGTCCTCTGCCTGATGGTCGGCACCGCCTCGCTGCCGCACGTGCTGATGCGCTACTTCACCACGCCGTCGGTGCGCGAGGCGCGAATGTCGGTGGCCTGGACGCTGCTGTTCGTTTTCTTCCTCTATTTCACCGCGCCGTCCTACGCCGCCTTTGCCAAGCTCGAGGTCTACTCCAACGTCATCGGCCATCAGGTCTCGACGCTGGCCACCGACCCCTCGGTCGGCTGGCTGTTCACCTGGGGCAAGATAGGCCTGGTCAAGATCTGCGGCGTTGACGCGGTCTCCGCCAAGGATGTGCTCGACGCCTGCGCCGCCATCCCCAACCACACCGGCGTCATCCGCTACGCCGACCTGCGCCTCGACAACGACGCCATCGTCATCGCCACGCCGGAAATCGCCGGCCTGCCCTATGTCGTCGCCGGCCTCGTCGCCGCCGGCGGCCTCGCCGCCGCGCTGTCCACCGCCGACGGCCTGCTGCTCGCCATCGCCAATGCGCTGTCGCACGACATCTACTACAAGATGATCAACGCCAATGCCCCGACCGCCCGCCGCCTGCTGGTGGCCCGGCTGCTGCTGATCGTCGTCGCCGTCGCCGCCGCCTGGACCGCGTCGTTCCGCCCCGCCGACATCGTCAACATGGTCGCCTGGGCCTTCTCGCTCGCCGCCGCCGGCCTGTTCCCGGCCCTGGTGCTCGGCATTTGGTGGAAGCGCACCACCGGCATCGCCGCCATTCTCGGCATGTCCGCCGGCTTCGGCGTCACGCTGCTCTACCTGATCGCCTCGCGCTACTATCCGGTCTGGGGCGTCGAGGTGCTCGGCTTCTCGCCGTTCATGGACACGGTCGTGCCCGGCACCGCCGCCGCTGTCGTCGCCGCAGCGCAGAAAGTCGCCGGCTTCAATGCCCAGGCGCCCGAATGGCAGGCCTTCCTCGCCGCCGTCGCCAAGGACCCGGCCGCCGCCTTCGCCGTCAAGCAGGGGCTCGGCCTCGATCAGCTGATCGTCGCCGTCAAGGCCCTGCCGGCGCCGCTGCGCGATGCCGGCCTTGCCGCCGCCAATGCCTCGCCCGCGGTGCACTCCAATGTCGGCTGGTTCATGTTCGGCTCCGGCATCCGCAACATCTCCGCCGCCCTGTTCGGCCTGCCGGCCGGCTTCCTCGTCATGGTCGCGGTGTCGTTCGTCACGCCGGCCCCGTCGAAGGAGTTGCAGGCGTTCATCGACGAAATCCGCAAGCCGTCCGGCGGCGTCATGATGTCGGAGCGCAGCGGCTGATTTGGGGCCAAGCGGACGGGCGGCCGGCGCGTTCCGGCTCCCGCCCACCGTCATGGCTCTGTTGCCCTTTGCCGCGCGCCTGCCTGAGGGGGCACCGCGCGGCGATCGATGCAAATCCCCGTACCGGCGGCTGGCGGGACCGCCCGGTGTGCAATTGAAGGCATTCCATGGCCAGCCGCACCAGCGCCACCCCGCTCGCCGCCATCGAGGCGGTGGTCCTCGACACCGAAACCACCAGTCTTGACGTCGCCAAGGCCCGCATCGTCCAGATCGGCGCCGTCCGCGTCGGTGGTGGCCGGATCGAGGAGGACGCGCCGTTCGATCGCCTCGTCAATCCCGGCGAGCCGATCCCCGAGGCCTCCACTCGGGTTCACCGCATCAGCACCACCGACGTCGCCGCCGAGCGCTCCTTCGCCGATCTGCAGGGCGACCTGGGCAAGTTCATCGGCACGCGCATGGTCATCGGCCATTCGATCGGCTTCGACCTCGCCGTCTGGCGCAACGAACTGCGCCGCGCCGGCCAGAAATGGCATAACCCGCGCGCGCTCGACACCCGCCTGCTGGCCGAGATCGCCAATCCCAAGCTGCCCGGCTTCGGCCTCGAGACGGTCGCCGCCTGGCTGAACATCGAGGTGGCCGAGGAACGCCACAGCGCCATCTACGACGCGGTGCTGACGGCGAAGGTGTTCTTCGCCCTCGTGCCCTTCCTGCGCGCCCGCGAGATCCGCACCGTCGCCGAGGCTGAATCCGCCTGCCGCAAGCTGACCGACTCGCTGACACGCCAGCACCAGGCCGGCTGGGTCGAACCGGTCCGCGCGCCGCAGGGCGAGCGCTCGCTGGCCAAGATTGATAGCTATCCCTATCGCCACCGGGTACGCGAGGTGATGTCGAGCCCGCCGCTGATCGAGGATTCCGCCAAGTCGCTGGCCGAGGTCGTCGCCATCATGGCCGAGCGCCGGGTGTCGTCGATCTTCCTCGCCGATCGCTTCAATCCGCGCGACCGCGCCCCGCTGGTCGGCGATGTCGGCATCGCCACCGAGCGCGACGTGCTGCGCGCCGTCGCCCGCGCCGGCGGCGACGCGCTTGCCCGGCCGGTCGCCGAATTCATGACCCGGCCGATCGCCGTCGTGCCGATCGATGCGTTCCTCTACCGCGCCATCGGCCGCATGGCTCGCATGAAGATCCGCCATCTCGGCGTGCTCGGCACCGACGGCCGTCTCGCCGGCGCCCTGTCGCAACGCGATCTCCTGCGCATGCGCGCCGAGGAGGCGATCTCGCTCGGCGACGAAATCGACTGCGCCGCCAACGACATCGAACTCGCCGCCGCCTGGTCGAAGCTGCCGACCGTCGCCGCCAGCCTGATGGCCGAGGGCATCGCCGCCCACGACGTCTCCGGCGTCATCAGCCGCGAACTCGGCGCGCTCACCCGCCGCGCCGGACAGCTCGCCGAGGCCCGGCTGGTCGAGGAGGGCAGGGGCCGCGCGCCGGTCGCCTACAGCCTGCTGACGCTCGGCTCCGGCGGTCGCGGCGAGAGCCTTCTCGCCTCCGACCAGGACAACGCCCTCGTCTATGCCGAGGGCGAGCCCGGCGGCGACATCGACCAGTGGTTCGAGCGTTATGGCGAATACACCGCCGATATCCTCAACGCGGCCGGCCTGCCCTATTGCTCCGGCGGCGTCATGGCGCGAAACCCGCAATGGCGCGGCAGTCTCGACACCTGGCGCGAGCGCATCGGCACCTGGGTCCGTCGCTCCCGGCCGGAGGACCTGCTCTCGGTCGACATCTTCTTCGACGCCCGCGTCGTCCATGGCGACCCGACGATCGGCGAGTCCCTGCTGGTCGAGGCCTTCGACCGCGCCGGCGAGGCAACCGATTTCGCCAAGCTGCTGGCCGAGACCGCCGGCGACATGCGCCCGCCGCTGACCTTCCTCGGCGGCATCAAGACGGTGGAGGGCAGGGTCGACCTCAAGGTCGGCGGCATGCTGCCGGTCGTGTCCGCCGCCCGCGTCCTGGCGATCCGCCATCACGTCGTCGCCCGCGCCACCGCCGATCGCCTCGCCGGCATCCGCGCCCTCGGCCTTGGCGGCGATGCCGATCTGGCCCATCTCGCCGACGATCACCGCCTGATGATGCGGCTGATGCTGGAGCAGCAACTAGACGACGTCGAGGCCGGCATCCCGACCTCGTCGCGCGTCGCCGTCAAGCGCCTCGATCGCGAGGCGACGGATGAGCTGAAGGCCGCCTTCGGCCGGATCGGCCACAGCGGCGAACTCACCCGCTCGCTGCTGGTCTCGCGCAAGTCGGGCTGACACCAATGGTACAGGGCCGCCCGCGTCGATCCGACCCGGGCGGCCCTGTGCGGATGTTCCAAACCCGCCGGATCAGACCGCGTGTTCGCGGGCGTTCTCGGCGATGAGCCCGACGATATAGCCGGCGAACGACCGCCAGAACTCGACGCGGAATGTATCAAGCCCGGTGCGCCACAGGATGATCTCGGCCTTGGCGTAGAGCGTCCGCGTCGACATCCCGACCGGGAACGCCGTCTCGGACAGGTCGAGCGGACAGGCGCCGTTGAGCACATCGGCGGCGCGTGGTCCCTTCAGGATCAGGCCGACATTGCGGTGGCTGATGTCGACGAGCGCATGCGGCTCGTCTATCGCCGCCGACAGCGATGCCGCGAGCGCCGCCGCGTCGCCATCCGGCGCCAGCAGGTACCATTCGTCCGGCCCGAGCCACAGCGCCGCGCGATCGCCGGCGCTGGTTGCCCGGCAGGCGGTCGTCGACGGCACCGGGCCGAACACCGCGCCGAGCGCGGCTGCGGCGGCGGGCGACCCGCGCAGCGAATAGCGGATCGCGTCGGGCGCCACCGTCACGCTCAGGCGGTTGCGCACCGCCGGCAGCGTCAGGCCGGCAAAGGCGGAAAGGCGGGTCGCGGTCTCAGACATCGATGCGGGCTCCTGCCTTGTCGTAGAAGATCGGATCGGCGACCACCGCCGGGAACGCAGCGCCGGTGAGCGAGGTGATGTACACCGTCTCGCCCAGCCGCGCCCGGCCGTTTTCCAGCTGCGCCATGGCGATCGACCGCCCCAGATTCTCGCTCCAGTAGGCCGACGTCACGTGGCCGAGGGCATGGCTGCCCTTGGCCGGCGCGGCCGAGGCGACCAGCTGCGCCCCCTCGTCCGGCACCCGTTTCGGATCGACCGTCAACAGTCCGATCAGTTGCTTGCGACTTGGCCCGGTGAGATCCGGCCGCATCAGCCCGCGCTTGCCGAGAAAGTCGGCCTTGGCCTTGCCCACCGCCCAGCCGACGCCGGCTTCATCCGGAGTCAGCGTGCCGTCGGTGTCCTGACCGACGATGATGTAGCCCTTTTCGGCGCGCAGCACATGCATCGCCTCGGTGCCGTAGGCACAGCCGCCGGCCTCTCGAACTTCCCGCCAGATGGCGTCGAGCACGCCCTGGCCGTAGTCGGCCGGCACGTTGACCTCGAACCCCAGCTCGCCGGTGAACGAAATCCGGAACAGCCGCGTCGGCACGCCGCAGATCCGCCCCTCGCGCACGCTCATGTGCGGCATCGCGTCCTTGCCGATGTCGATGCCCTCGACCAGCGGCGCCAGCACCTCGCGCGCCTTCGGCCCCTGCACCGCGATCACCGCCCACTGCTCGGTCGTCGAGGTCAGGAACACCTTGAGGTCGGTGAACTCGGTCTGGAGGTAATCCTCCATCAGGTTCATCACCCGCGGTGCGCCGCCGGTGGTGGTGGTGACGTGGAAGCGGTCGGCCGCCATGCGGCCGACGACGCCGTCGTCATAGACGAAGCCGTCGTCGCGGCACATGATGCCGTAGCGGCAGCGGCCGATCTCGAGCTTGGTCCACGGGTTGACATACATCCGGTTCATGAACTCGGCCGCGTCCGGGCCGACCACTTCGATCTTGCCCAGCGTCGAGGCGTCGAACATGCCGACCGTGGTGCGCACGGTCTTGCATTCGCGATTGACGGCGGCGTGCATGTCCTCGCCCGCCTTGGGGAAGTACCAGGCGCGCTTCCACAGCGCCACATTCTCGAACGGCGCACCCTGCGCCGCCGCCCAGTCGTGCATCGGCGTCTTGCGGATCGGGTCGAACAGGTCGCCCCGCGCCGTGCCGGCGAAGTTGCCGAAGGTCGTCGGCGTGTAGGGCAGGCGGAACGTCGTCAGCCCCACCTCGGGGATCGCCTTGCCGATCGCCTTGGCGGCGATGGCGAGCGCGTTCATGTTGGAGGTCTTGCCCTGGTCGGTCGCCATGCCGGTGGTGGTGAACCGCTTGACGTGCTCGATCGACTGGAAGCCCTCGCGCGTGGCGAGCTTGATGTCCTTGGCGGTGACGTCGTGCTGGAAGTCGACGAAGGCCTTCACCCGGCCCGGATCGCGGTCATGCGGAACCACGCCGAGATGGCCGCCGCCCATGGCGAGTCCGCCGAGCGAGGAGAACCCCTTCTTCATGCCGCCCTTGCGGCCGGAGGCGCGCGCCGCCGCCTCGCCGGCGGCATAGCCCTCGTTCATCGTCGCCGACAGGTCGTACGTGCCCTTGCAGGCGCCGATCGACACATTGTCGTAGCCCGGCGCGCCCGGCAGGAAGTTCTGCGTCGTCTCATTGTAGATCAGCCGGCCGCGCGACTGCGAATGCAGGTTGATGTTCGGGGTCCAGCCGCCGGACATCAGCACCACGTCGCAATCGACCACTTCCTTGCGGCCGATCGTCAGGTCGCCATTGACCTCGCCGACCTCGGCCGCGCTCACCCGCAATCCGCCTTGCGTGCCGCACAGCGTCGAGGCCGCCCGCACCGTCAGGCCGCAGGCGAGCGCCTCGTCGACCACGTCAGCCGGCGGCCTGGCGCGCAGGTCGGCGATCAGCTGGATGTCGACGCCCGCCTGCTTCAGGTCGATCGCCGCGCGATAGGCGCTGTCGGTGGCGGTGAACACCACCGCGCGCAAGCCGACCTTGACGCCATAGCGATTGAGGAAGGACCGCCCGGCCTCGGCCATCATGATGCCGGGCCGGTCGTTTTCCGGGAACACCAGCGGTCGCTCCAGCGCGCCGGTGGCGAGGATCACCTGCTTGGCGCGCACCTGCCACAGCCGCTCGCGCGGCAGCGCGTCGCTGGGCGCGGCCAGGTGATCGGTGACGCGCTCGACCAGCGCGACGAAATTGTCGGCAAAATAGCCGAACGCCGTGGTGCGCGCCAGCATCCGCACCTTGTCCGACATGGCGAGGTTCATCACCACGTCCGACATCCACGCGTCGGTCGACTTGCCCTCGATCGTCGTCACCGCGTCGCCGAGCAGCGAGCCGCCGAATTCGGCGCCCTCGTCGGCGAGGATGACCGTCGCGCCGGCTTCCTTGGCGGCGAGCGCGGCGGTGAGGCCGGCCGGACCGGCGCCGATCACCAGCACGTCGCAATGCACATAGCGCGAGGTATAGCGATCCGGATCGGCCTTGGCCGGCGCCTTGCCGAGGCCGGCGGCGGCGCGGATGCGCGGCTCGTAGACGTTCTTCCAGAACGACCGCGGCCACATGAACGTCTTGTAGTAGAAGCCGGAGACGAACAGCGACGACGCCAGGCCGTTGATGGCGTTGACGTCGAATTTCAGGCTCGGCCAGCGGTTCTGGCTTTCCGCCTCCAGCCCCTGATACAGCTCCACCTGGGTGGCACGCAGGTTCGGCGTCTCCCGCGCCGCGTCGCGGCGCAGCGTGATCAGCGCGTTCTGGTCCTCCGGCCCGGCGGTGACGATGCCGCGCGGCCGGTGATACTTGAACGACCGCCCGACCAGATGCACGCCATTGGCCAGCAGTGCCGAGGCGAGCGTGTCGCCGGTAAGGCCCTGATAGGCGACGCCGTCGAAGGTGAACGACAGCACCTTGTCGCGCTTGACGCGACCGCCGGCTTCAGTGCGGAAACGGCTCATCGGACGATCTCCACGCGCGGACCCGCGGCGGCCTCGGCCGGGATCGCGGGCTTTTCCTCGCCGACCTTGTAGGAGGCGACGAACTTGTCGGTGACGGTGTGGCGCACGACGTTGAAGAACCGGCCGCAACCGGCGACATGGCGCCAGCGCTCGCGCATGTAGCCCTTGTGATTGTCGCGCATGTAGAGGAAATCCGCCCATTCGTCGTCGGAACAGGTGATCGCCGGCCGCGCGATGTGAGCTTCGCCGGCTTGCCGGAATTCGATCTCCGGGCGCGGTCCGCAATAGGGGCAGGTGACGAGGAGCATGTGGTTCAGCCTCGGGCTGGCATGGGTCTGCCGGAAATCCCCGCGCCGGGGCGAGGGGAGGGGGGATGCATCAATGCGCCACGGCGGCGGCGGCGGCTTCGTCGATCAGGCGGCCGGTCTTGAACCGCTCGATCGTGAACGGCGCCGCGATCCGGTGCGGCTCGCCGGTCGCCACCGTATGGGCGAAGACATGGCCCGAGCCGGGCGTCGCCTTGAAGCCGCCGGTGCCCCAGCCGCAATTGACGAACAGCCCCGGTACCGGCGTCTTGGCGATGATCGGCGAGCGGTCCGGCGTCACGTCGACGATACCGCCCCAGTTGCGCAGCATCCTGACCCGCCGGAACATCGGGAACAGCTCGCAGATCGCGTCCAGCGTATGCTGGGTGATGTGCAGGCCGCCGGTCTGGGAATAGCTGTTGTACTGGTCGGTGCCGGCGCCGATGACCAGATCGCCCTTGTCCGACTGCGAGATATAGGCGTGGATGGTGTTCGACATCACCACGCACGGGAAGATCGGCTTCAGCGGCTCCGACACCAGCGCCTGCAGCGGATAGCTCTCCAGCGGCATCCGCACGCCGGCCATCTGCATCAGCACCGAGGTATGCCCGGCCGCGACCACGCCGACCTTCTTCGTCGCGATCATGCCGCGCGTCGTGTCGAGCCCGCACACCGCGCCGGAGGCATCGCGGCGGATGCCCTTCACTTCGCAGTTCTGGATGATGTCGACGCCAAGCGCCGACGCCGCCCGCGCATAGCCCCAAGCCACCGCGTCGTGGCGGGCGACGCCGCCCTTGCGCTGCAGCGCCCCACCCATGATCGGATAGCGGATGTTGGGATCGAGATTGAGAACCGGCACGAAGTCCTTGCACTGGCCCGGATCGAGCCACTCGTTCTCGATGCCGGCCAGCCGGTTGGCATGAATGTGGCGCTTGGCCACCTGCACGTCGTGGATCGTGTGGGCGAGCATCAGCACGCCGCGCGCCGAATACATCACGTTGTAATTCAGCACCTGGCTAAGGTCCTGCCAGATGTCGAGGGCGTGATCGTAGAGCGCCTCGGATTCTTCCCAAAGGTAGTTGGAACGGATGATCGTGGTGTTGCGGCCGGTATTGCCGCCACCGAGCCAGCCCTTTTCGACGACGGCGATGTTCCGCATGCCGTGTTCGGCCGCCATGTAATAGGCGGTCGCCAGCCCGTGGCCGCCGGCGCCGACGATGACGGCGTCATAGGCGGGCTTCGGCTCGGGGTCGCGCCATTGGCGCGGCCAGCCTTCGTGCTTGGCGAAGGCCTGGCGCAGCAGACTGAAGAAGGAGAAGTGCACGGCTCTCGCCCCCGTTCGTGGTGGCTCGGATCATTCAGGCTCTGGCGTCGCCGGGCTTGTACCGAGGCGACGTCGCAATGGCATTAATCCGACGTCTTGCCCGCCCGCGACACTGCGCCGTCGCCGCCGATGATCCCCCGGCACCTTCTTACGCCCGCCGCCCCCAGCCTTAACCCTCGTTTCCCTCCCCCTTTATGGGGAGGTGGCGGCAAAGCCGCCGGAGGGGGTAGCCTGCCCCGAGCGCGGACCTTAAGCCCACCCTCCGCACCACCCACCCCACCCGGCGCTACGCGCCACTCTCCCCGTAAAGAGGAGGGAATTCGGGGCCAATTCGAAGGTGGTGTTCAGCGTGGCGGTTCGGTGCGGGTGGGTTCCGGGGGAGAATCCGGCATCATCGGCATCGGCGACGGTTCGATCGCCGCCGCCGGAGCACTCGCCGGCAGTGGTTCATCGCCCTGGGTGCGGAAACGGCCGCGGCCCTCTTGTCTGGCTTGGTCGCGCAACGCGGCGAGCGGACCGCCGTCGATCGGATCGGCCCAGCCGTTTTCAACGAGCCATGTGGCGAGGTCGGTCTTGCCAATGCGGCAGCGGGTCGCGACCGTGCCGGTCGCCTGCCTTTCGCCGACGACGCAGGTCACCGCCCGCGATCGAACCAGCGCCTTCAGCGCGCTGGCCGCCTTGATCCCGCATGGCCAGGCCTTCGCCGCCTGATCGGTACAGACGGCGTCGGGCGCCGGGGCCTCGATGCCGTCGATGACCAGCGTCAGTTCACCGACTTTCAGGCTGCCGGCGGTTTCGACGATCGGCAACGGCAGCCGCCGCTCGATGATCCGCTCGGGCGGCGGCGCCGGCGGCTCCTTGCCCGGCTTGCGGTTGAGCGGCCCGGTCACCGCCGGCGGCGGCGTCATCCCGGTCGGCGTGATGTCGCGAACGGG
>JAEULV010000124.1 GCA_016793065.1 Hyphomicrobiaceae bacterium | reverse complement strand
GTGTCGGTGTCGTCGGCGCTGCCGTCCTCGTGCACCAGCAAGGCCATGATCGAGGCGCGCCCCAGCGTCGTCATGCCCATGTGCCAGATGCCCGTGGCGTAGGAAATGCCGACATGGCCGGGCACCTCGAACGCCATCGCCCCGTCGAGCTCCGGCCCGGCATCGCCCCCCGGCGCCACCAGCAGCAGATAGGCGCAGCCGCCGAGGGGAAAGAACGCCTGGGTCGAATGCGGATGCCGCTCCATCGTCTCGACGCGGGTCGGCAGGGTCGTCACCGGCGGATGCACAACGGCGATGTTGGCCCGCGCCGTCGCCCGGCGGTTTTCCACCGGCGCGACGAAGTTGACCCGTGGCGCCGTCGGCGGCGCGGTGATGAGTTCGCCGAACGGCGCGAATGCCGCCGCCGTGATCGGCTGCAGCTTGAGGTGACGCATCAGCGGCCTCCGCGCGGCACGGCATAGGGCGACAGGCCGCGCTTCAGGAACTTGCCCTGTCCCTTGGTCGCCAGCACCTTGCCCTCCTCGCAGGCGATCTCGCCGCGCAGGATCGTCATCACCGGCCAGCCGGTAACCGCAAGTCCCTCATACGGCGTGTAGTCGGCGCCGTGATGCAGGATTTCCTGCCGGATGGTCTCGCGCCGGTTCGGATCCCACAGCACGATATCGGCATCGAAGCCGACGGCGATCGAGCCCTTTTGCGGATAGAGCCCGTACATCCGCGCGTGATTGGTCGAGGTCAGCGCCACGAACTGGTTGGCGCTGATCCGCCCCTCGGCGACGCCCTTCGACCACAGGATCGGCAGCCGCGTCTCGACGCCGGGAATGCCGTTCGGCACCCACTTGAACGATGTCCGTGCCTGCGGATTGAGCTTGCCTTCGGCGCCTTCATAGAAGAACGGGCAGTGGTCCGACGAGAAGGTCTGGAACACGCCGCCCTTGATCCCCTCCCAGATGGCTTCCCAAGAGGCATGATCGCGCGGCGGCGGCGAGCAGACATATTTGCCGCCGCTCTCGTCCATGTTCAGGCCCTTGAGGTCGTCGGCGGTCAGCGCGATGTATTGCGGACAGGTCTCGCCATAGACCTTCAGGCCCTTCTGCTGCGCCCAGCGGATCTGTTCCATCGGCTCGCGCCCGGAGACATGCACGATCATGATCGGCACGTCGATCAGCTCGCCATGGCTGATCGCCCGGTGCGTCGCCTCGCGTTCCACCACTTCCGGCCGCGACACCGCGTGATAGTACGGCGCCAGCTTGCCGGCCCGCTCCAGCCGCTCGGTCATGAACTTGATGGCGTCATATCCCTCGCAATGCACCATCACCAGCGCGCCGCAGCCGCGCGCGCAGTCGAACACCTCCAGCAATTCCCGGTCGTTCAGCACCAAGTCGTCATAGGTCATGAACACCTTGAACGACGAATAGCCGTCCTCGATCAGCGCCGGCAGTTCCTGCCCCAGCACCGACGGCGACGGGTCGGTGATGATCAGGTGGAAGCCGTAGTCGCACAGCGATTGCCCGTCGGATTCCCTGTGATAGTCCATCACCGCCGCCCGCAACGACGATCCGCGCGGCTGCAGCGCGAACGGCAGCACGGTGGTGTTGCCGCCGGCGATCGCCGATCGCGTCCCGGTCTCGAAGCCGTCGGCCATCTTCGGCCCGCCGAACGCCGGTTGCGCCAGATGCACGTGGCTGTCGATGCCGCCGGGCATCACCATGAGCCCCGACGCGTCGACGGTCCGGGTGCCGCCGGTCAACCGGTCGGCGACGGCGACGATCCGCCCGTCGCGGATGCCGACATCGGCCCGAAACGTGTCGGCGGCGGTGACGACGGTGCCGCCGGCGATGACCAGATCATAGTCCGACATGATGCCTCCTCAGCCGAGTTCGAACGTGGTGATGCCGAAAATCCGCCCGAGCGGCAGATCCGGCGCCGGCCCGCGATACATCCGCGCCGTCTCGAACACCGGCGCCAGCCCGTGGCGCTCGGCAAGCCGCGTCGCCGCCGCGTTCGGTTGCGGCGGATCGAGATAGACCATGCCGCCGCCGGCCTGCCGCGCCAGCGCCCGAAACAGCGCCTCCGCGCTTGCCTCATCCTCGGCGAACAGCGGCCCGATCTTGTGCCCGTCGCGACACGGACGGATGACGCCGTAACCCCGGATCCCGTCGGCGCCGATGAGCGCCCGCGCCTGGCGTCCGTCGCCGCCGTTCAGCCATTGGCGCAGGAATGCCGGCCGCGCCACGCCGTAATGCGCCGCGTCGAAGTCGATCACGCCCGCCAGCAAACCGGCATCGATCGCCACGATGCCGGCCGCATCCGCGTCGTCGATCGTCACCCGCCCGCCATAGCGGACATTGCGATGCGCCAGCGCGAAGCCCGAGCGGCGATAGTTCTCCTGCTGCGCCACCACGCCGTCGAGCCCGATCGTTGCGCCGCCGGCATGGGCAAGCCCGGCATTCCGCACCGCCATGCCGTGGCCCTGGCCGCGATGCGCCGGCGCGCACAGATAGAAGCCGAGAAAGGCAAAGCCGGCGCCGGTCCTCGTCACCGAAACCCCGCTGACCATTTCGCCGGCAAGGCGCCCGACGTGAAAGCCCTCCGGGTCGGCCGCCATGAACGGCTCGATGTCGCCGAGCCCGGGGTTCCAGCCTTCGCCGGCCGCCCACTCGATCAGCGTCGCGATCTCGTCCCGCGTCGCGATGGCGGTTTCAAGCCGGGTCATGGCCGATCTCCTGCGGGGCAAATCCCGCGAACATCCCGCCATAGGGCTTGGCCAGCGGCGAGGCATAGCCGCCGAGCTTCGATGTCCTGAGCCCGAGCCGCGCCAGGCACTCGATCAGCCCCACCGCCACCGAAACGCCGTCGACCACCGGCAGGCCGTGCGCGGCGGTCAGCCGGGCGGCGAGATCCGCCATCCCGGCGCAGCCGAGCACGATCGCCTCGGCCCGATCCTCGGCCTTGGCCCGTTCGATCTCGGCGGCGATCCGCGCGCAGGCTTCCGAGGCCGGATCCTCCAGCGCCAGCACCGGCACATCCGCCGCCCGCACCCGCGCGCACCGGCCGCCGAACCCGTAGCGCGCCAGATTGTGCTCGATCGCCGGCACCGAGCGGGCCAGTGTGGTGATCACCGAGAACCGCCCGGCGATCAGGCTGGCGGCATGAAACGCCGCCTCGCCGATGCCGATCACCGGCGCCGCCGCCAGCGAGCGGGCGGCATCGAGCCCGGTATCGTCGAAACAGGCGATGACATGACCGCTGACGCCGCCGCGATCGGTCGCGGCGATCCGCGCCAACAGGCCCGGCACCGCGAACGCCTCGTCGAAGTAGCCCTCGATCGACACCGGCCCCATTTCCGGCTGGGTGGCGACAATCGTCGTTGTCGGCGATGCTGCAAGCCGCGCCGCCTCGGCGATCTTGGCGGTCATCGACACGGTGGTGTTGGGGTTGACGACGTGGATCCGCATCGGTTCACACCATCCCCTTGCCGGCATCCGACCCATGCCGCGCCTGCCGGCTCTGCAACAGCTTGATCGTGCCGAGGGCGGCGAAGATGACGAGGAACGACACCGCCGAGGTCAGCGTGCCGAGCGCGTAGATGTCCGGCTTGGTGACCGTCGTTGTCAGTCCCTGCAGCTCCAGCGGCAGGGTGTTGACCGGCCCGATCGCCTGGCTCGATCGCGCCAGCTCGTCCCACGACAGCGTGAACCCGAACAGCCCGATGCCGACGACCGACGGCAGGATGATCGGCAGCACCACATGCCGGAAGGTCTGCCAAGGCGTCGCCCCGAGGTCGCGCGCCGCTTCCTCCAGCCGGCCGTCGAAGCGGTTGAAGATCGCGAACATGATCAGCAGGCCGAACGGCAGCGTCCAGGTCAGGTGCGCGCCGAGCCCGGAGGTGTAGAGCCCCATGCCGGTCGACCATTCGCTCGCCCACGATCCGGCCCCCCATTCGACCAGCGTCTTGCGGACGAAGTCGTCGATCAGCCGGAATTCCAGCGCGATGCCGAGCGAGGTGATGATCGACGGCACGATCAGGCTGCCGATCGCGGTGTAGAACAGCAGCGCCGACCCGGCAAAGCGCTTGCGGAAGGCCATGCCGGCGGCGACCGACAGCACCACCGTCAGCACCATCACCACCAGCCCGAGCTTGAGCGAGCGCACGAACGCCGCGCCGATATCGACGATGCCGGTGCCGGAGAACAGCTTGCCGAACCAGTGCAGGCTGACGCCGTTCATCGGGAAGGTCAGGCCGCCGTCCGGCCCCTGGAACGACAGGATGAAGATCGCAAACATCGGCCCGTACAGGAACAGCACATAGGCGCCGAAGAACAGTGCCAGCAGGTAGAAGGCCTTGGAGCGTCCCTCGCGCATGGTCAAAGCTCCTTGCGCACGTCGACGAGCCGCGACAGCGACGCGATGATCAGGAAGGTGACGCCGAGCAGGATCACCGCGTTGGCGGCCGCGGCCGGGAACTGCAGCGCATTGAGCCGCACCTCGATGATCTTGCCCGCCGCCGCGATCTGCTGCCCGCCCATCACGCCGATGGTGACGAAGTCGCCCATCACGATGGTGATGACGAAGATCGAGCCGATCACCATGCCGGGCTTGGCCAGCGGGATGATCACGTTCCACAAGGTCTGCCAGCCGGTCGCCCCGGCATCGTAGGCCGCCTCGATCAGCCGCTTGTCGATGCGGATCATCGAATTGAAGATCGGCACCACCATGAAGAAGGTGAACAGGTGCACCAGCGCCAGCACCACGGCGAATTCGGAAAACAGCAGCCACTCCAGCGGCTGCTTGATGACGCCGGCGCTGATCAGGCCCTGATTGACGAGGCCGTTGCGCCCCAGCAGCGGAATCCAGGCGATCATCCGGATCACGTTCGAGGTCCAGAACGGAATGGTGCAGATCAGCGACAGCGCGATCTGCCAGGTCTTCGACTGCACGTGAAACGCCAGGAAATACGCTACGGTGAAGCCGATCAGCAGCGTCAGCAGCCACACGAGGAAACACAGCTTCAGGGTCTTCAGATAGGTCTTCAGGATCGTGCACAGCTCCGGCATCTGGGCGATGCAGCCCTCGAATGTCTCGGTATAGCCGCGCGTCGTCAGCGTCGGGATCATCTCGTATTCGTTGTAGTCCCAGAAGCTGACCATGATCACGAAGGCCAGCGGCAGCAGGAAGAACAGCACGAACACCAGCATCATCGGCCCGGCCTGCAGCCACGACACCAGATCGGCCGACCGACGTTTGAGGAAGCTTGTCACCGCCATGGTCCCGCCTTCGTGCGTGAGGGTCCGCCCGGACCGCGAAAGGCCCTCCCCGCGAGGGGGAGGGAAGCGCCGGATCGCGCCGGATCGACCATTCGGCGCCCGAAGCCGCCGGGCGGGGCAATCGCCCCCCGGCGTGCCTCGGGCGTCGCCGCCGGTCTCAGGCGGCGATGAATTCGTTCCACTTGCGAACCATGTAGTCGTTTTCGTCCATCACCGCGTTCCAGCACGCGACCGAACCCATGCGGTCGTCGTAGGAGCCGCCGTCGCGGACGGCGCCGGCCTTTTCCAGCAGCGAGCCGTCGGGCGCCTTGATGTCCTTCTCGGCCGCCTTGCCCTCCATCCAGTAGGCCCACTCGTAGGGCTCCATGTTGGCCTTGGCGGTCGACAGCACCGCCGAATAGTAGCCCTGGCGATTGAGATAGGCGCCGGCCCAGCCCGACAGGAACCAGTTGACGAACTCGTAGGCCCATTCGAGCTTCTGGCCGGAAACGCCCTTCGACACGCAGAAGCCCGAGGCCCACGAGCGATAGCCTTCCTTCAGCGGCTGGAACACGCACGGGATGCCCATCGAGCGCACCTTGGTGACCGCCGGCGACCACATTGACTGGATCACCGTCTCGCCCGAGGCCATCAGGTTGACGCTCTCGTTGAAGTCCTTCCAGAACGCGCGGAACTGGCCCGACTTCTTGGCGTCGATCAGGGTCTTGATCGTCAGGTCGATCTCGGCCTTGGTCATGTTGCCTTTGTCGGCATACTTGTGAATGCCGGCGGCCTCGACCACCATCGCCGCGTCCATGATGCCGATCGACGGAATGTTGAGGATCGACGCCTTGCCCTTGAATTCCGGGTTCAGCAGTTCCGACCAGGACGAGATCGGCCGCTTGATCAGGTCCGGGCGGATGCCGAGCGTGTCGGCGTTGTACACGGTCGGGATCAGCGTCACCCATTCGGTGACCGAGCTGGCGAACTTGGTCGAGTTCGACCCTTCGAGGAACATCACCTTCTTCGGCGCCGTGCCCTGATCGCCGATCTTCTTGCCGTTCGGCAGCTCGCCCTTGGTGAACACCGGGGTGATATTGTTGAATTCCTTGATCTTCTTGGCATCGAGCGGCAGGATGTTGCCCGACGGGATCAGCTTCTTCAGCGAGAAGTACTCGGTGTCGAGCACGTCATAGGAGTTCGGCTGGGTGATGACGCGCTTGGTGACGTCGTCGGTGGTGGCGGTGATGTATTCGAGCTTGATGCCGGTGTCGGCGAACAGCTTCTTGGTGATGTCGTCGGCCTGGTTCACGGCGGTGCCGAGATAGCGCAGCACCTTCGGCTCGGCCGACTTCACATAGGGGAAGCCGGTGATCGCGCCGGAACCGGCGGCAAGGCCGGCAACGCCGGCGGCGCCCTTGAGCAGGGTGCGGCGGGAAAGCCCCGCCGAGGACTTGGAATTGTCGGTCATCGTCTTCCACTCCTGTTCGGTCGCGGGGCCGTTCGACCGCGCGACGCTCCTTGCCAAACCAGTGCGATCACCCCAACGGGTGGGCGAGCGCGGGATCCCACGTCGCCACCACGGAGGCGCCGACGGCATGCGGGGCGGCGTCGAACTCCGCCTCGGCAACTTGCGCGACCAGGTCCTGGCCCTGTCCGGCGGCGACGCTCACCTGGACGAAGGTTCCCTGGTATTCGACTTCGGTGACGGTGCCGGCGATCATCGGCCCGGCGATCTCGATGCCCGGCCGCCGCAGGCCGAGGCGGTCAGCCCGCACGGCGAGCTTGGCGCCGGCGACGCTCACCACGTTGTGGCCGCCGATGAAGCGGGCGACGAATTCGGTGCGAGGCTGGTTGAACACCTCGCGCGGGCTGCCCTGCTGCTCGATCCGGCCGCCATTCATCAGCACGACCAGATCCGCCAGCGCCATCGCCTCTTCCTGGCCATGGGTGACATGGATGAACGAGATGCCGAGCTCGCGTTGCAGCTTCTTCAGTTCGGCCCGCATACGCACCCGCAGGAACGGGTCGAGCGCCGAGAGCGGCTCGTCGAGCAGCAGGATCTGCGGCTCGGTGATCAACGCCCGCGCCAGCGCCACCCGCTGCTGCTGCCCGCCGGAAAGCTGCGCCGGCAGGCGCCCGGCATAGTCCGCCATCGCCACCAGTTCGAGCAGCTTCAACGCCTTGCCATGCCGCTCCGCCTTGGCGACGCCGCGCATTTTCAGCGCGAACGCCACATTGTCGATCACCGACAGATGCGGAAACAGCGCATAGGACTGGAACATCATCGCCGTGCCGCGCTTGGCCGGCGGCAGGTCGGTGACGTTGACATTGCCAAGCACGATGTCGCCATCGGACGCCGCCTCATGCCCGGCGATCATCCGCAGCGTCGAGGTCTTGCCGCAGCCCGACGGACCCAGCAGGCAGCAATAGGTCCCGGCCGGAATCTTCAGGTCAATGGCGTCGACGGCGGTGACGGCGCCGTAACGCTTGCTCAGATGCACGAGTTCGAGAGCCGCTGTCGTGGCCATGGATCAGGCATCTCCTGGGCCGCGTGCTGGGACGAAGGGCGCCTCGACGGCGCTGAACGCGGCTCGCCTCCCTATCCGCAAGCGCCATGCCAGCCGTCGACGAACGGGCGACGGTTCTGAAAACCGTTTTCTTGCAGGTGATTAACAACAGAAGGCCGCAAATGCCTATTCTTGACGCAGGAGCAAATCTGCATAATTACGCGCCATTGCGCACACAATTTGATGCAGAATCGTATACAAAAACAGCCATTGCCATTCGTCGATCAGTCTTATAGTTGCGGTTATCGGGCGTTCGAACGATCGCCGACTTCAATTCCGGCGCGCGCGGCTCCCGTGGGCACACGCTCCGCGCCAATGTGCAGAGCTGCGCCCGTCGCGCCCATGTCACGAGGTCCAAGCCCGTGCGCGAAGACAACGGCCAAACCGACCGCACCACCGCGATCCGCAACGGCATCGTCGCGGCCATCCTCGAACATCGCGTCCAGCCCGGCACCAAGCTCGGTGAGGACGAACTCGGCTCGATCTACGGCGCCAGCCGGACGATCGTCCGCGCCGCCCTGCAGGCGCTCGCCCACGAGGGCATTGTCGTCATCGAGAAGAACCGCGGCGCCTTCATCGCCCGCCCGGGGCCGGCCGAGGCGCGCGAGGTGTTCGAGGCCCGCACCCTGATCGAGCCGGCGATCGCCGCCCGCGCCGCCAGCCGCGCCGCCGATCCCGCCGTCATCGCCGAATGGGCGCCGCGCCTGCGCGCCCATCTCGACGAGGAACGCGCCGCGCTCGCCCGTGGCGACGACCGCGCCGCCATCCGCCTGTCGGGCGAGTACCACATGCTCATCGCCCGCATGGCCGCCCACTCGATCTATGAGGCGATTCTCGGCGAGCTGATCGCCCGCTCGTCGCTGATCATCCTGCTCTACAAGAGCCGCCGCGCCCATTTCTGCGGCACCGATCACCACGCCGTCCTCGCCGACGCCATCCTCGCCGGCGACGGCCCCGGCGCCGGCCGGCTGATGGTCGAGCATCTCGTCGAGATCGAGCACGGCCTCGATCTTGGCGAGCCCGCCGCCCTCGGCGCCAGCCTGTCGGAGGCCCTGCGCGGCTGACCGCCGCCGGCCGCGCCCGCCTCATGTCGCGCCGCAGCAACGATCATTCAGTTCGCTCCATTGCGTGAATGCTCAGTTCGATTACAATTGCTCAATCGCAACGATCAGCCGAGCGGCAGG